>JANNYA010000201.1:0-51851 GCA_031409855.1 Rhodanobacteraceae bacterium
GCTCAACCCCTTTGCTTGGCGACCATAGCGGTGTGGTACCACCCGATCCCATCCCGAACTCGGAAGTGAAACGCACCAGCGCCAATGGTAGTGTGCATCTAGCACGCGAGAGTAGGTCATCGCCAAGCACTTTAATATGCAACATCAAAGCGCCCTCTAGTCGAAAGATTAGAGGGCGGCTTGCGTTTTTGTACTGTATTTACTACGGCAATTTGACTATTCGGTATTGCCGCCTGACAATCACCTAACAAAACGAGTGAAGACTTGCATTGCTTTACGCGATAGCTTGAACAAAACCGCCACTGGCGCGCTGTAGATACGCTGCTGAAACAAGCTGTGTAGCACTTCCCAATTCGCTTTAAGAATACCCTTAATGGTGCCGTTTGATGCGCCACCGGCGCGCATGTTGACTAAAACTACCGGCTCGTAAACCTTGAGCTTGGCACGACGCCAAGCACGCGTCATTAGGTCAATGTCGGCGGCAATTTTGTAGGTCAAATTGAAGCCACCTAACTCCTGCAAAAGCACACGGCGTGCGACAAACCCGGGGTGCGGCGGGTGCCAACCGAGTGCTACTTGATTGAACCAGCCAAACGAGCGCCACCGCCGAACAACGCGATTGGTCGCGCGCGCATCGACCATGTCGATATCGGTTACTAAGATATCTGGTTGGTCACGCCGCAATCGTGCTAGAACTCTATTGAGCGCGGCGGATGTATTCAACATATCGTCCGCGTTGAGATACCAGACATATTCCCCGAGTGCACGTGCTAAGCCTTTGTTCATGGCGTCGTATAGGCCACGATCACGTTCGCTGACGATTTTGATCGGTATATGCGTTTGGGATTGGGCAAAATTCTGCGTGCCATCAGTAGAGCCGCCATCAACGATCAAATATTCAACCAAGCCAGGCGCAAATTCGCTTAAACACTGCAACGACTTCAATGTGTCACCGATCGTAGCGACGCTGTTAAAACAAATCGTGATGATCGAAAGCAAAGGCGTAGGGTTGCCCTCAATCACGGTGCTAACCGCACCAAATAGTCTTGCAGCACCAATGGCAAGCCCTGTTCTAGCGATATTTTTGGCTGCCAGCCCAAGGATCGAATCACTCCCGAGTCAATCAATTTACGTGGCGTGCCATCGGGCTTAGTGCTGTCAAATTCAATTTGGCCATGAAAACCCACACATCGCGCGATCAATTCTGTCAAGTTCTTGATCGTAACGTCGGTCCCATAGCCGATATTGATGAGCGGCTGGCGCGTCCGCGCAAGTAACGCGGCGAATTCCTGCTCAGGCAACTGCAGCAAAAACACGCACGCCGCCGCCAGATCATCGCTATATAAGAATTCACGCAACGGGGTTCCAGTGCCCCAAACGCTGAGCCGCCCATTTCCACGCGCTTTTGCTTCAATACATTTGCGCAACAGCGCCGGTAGCACGTGTGAGTTCAATAAATCATAGTTATCGCCCGGGCCATACAAATTGGTGGGCATCGCGCACACGAACTGGGTGCCGTATTGCTGGTTGTAACCGCGACACATTTCGATACCCGCAATTTTTGCCAGCGCATACGCGCTGTTGGTATCTTCTAGCGGCCCGGTGAGTAATGCACTTTCCTTGATCGGCTGAGCGCAATCGCGTGGATAAATACAACTTGATCCTAAAAACAATAGGCGCTTTACCCCGTGCAAATAGGACTGGTGAATCACATTATTTTGAATCTCAAGATTTAGCCGCATGAATTCTGCTGGCTGATCACGGTTCGCTAAAATGCCGCCGACTTTTGCCGCAGCTAAAAACACGTATTCGATTTGCTCAGTCGCAAAAAACTCGGTCACCGAGGGCGCATCGCTAAGCTCCAACTGCGCGTGTGTGCGAACAATTAACTGCTCGAAGCCCTGCGCAGACAAATTGCGCAACAAGGCGCTGCCGACCAAACCTTGATGCCCAGCAATATAAATGCGGCTAGATTTTTCCACGTATTAATACCACCCAAATTTTCGTGAGTGTTCGCACTCACTCATGATGATCAAAGGCCTTGAAACCGTGCTTACGAATCAATGCATCACGCTCGGCGGCTTCTAAATCCGCTAGCGCCATCTCCCGAACCAACTCCGCAAATGGGATCTTAGGCGCCCAGCCAAGCTGAGCGCGTGCCTTGGTTGCATCACCTAACAAGGATTCGACCTCGGCTGGACGGAAATAGCGCGCGTCTACCTTCACAATCTCCACGCCCTCTGCTGTTTTTGCCACTTCGTCTAATCCGGAACCATGCCAGGTTAGTGGTAAATTGATCTCAGCGGCTGCAAGGCTGACAAATTCACGCACGCTATGCTGCACGCCCGTGGCTATGACAAAATCCTCGGCGTGCGCCTGTTGCAACATCAACCATTGCATCTCGATATAATCCTTTGCGTGCCCCCAGTCGCGCAGCGCGCTTAAGTTGCCTAAATACAAGCAGGACTGTAAGCCAAGTTTTATGCGCGCTAGCGCTCGCGTAATTTTTCGGGTGACGAAGGTTTCACCACGCAACGGCGACTCATGATTGAACAATATGCCGTTGCAGGCATACATGCCGTAGGCCTCGCGATAATTGACCGTCATCCAATATGCGTACAACTTTGCCACCGCATAAGGGCTGCGCGGGTAAAAGGGCGTATTTTCCTTTTGTGGCGACGCCTGCACCAAGCCATATAACTCCGAGCTTGATGCTTGATAGAAACGCGTGTGTTGCTCAAATTTTAAGACTCGAATAGCTTCCAACAAACGCAAGGCGCCCAGTGCGTCGGTATTGGCTGTGTACTCAGGTTCCTCAAAACTTACCGCGACGTGACTTTGTGCACCTAAGTTGTATACCTCATGCGGCTCGACCTTTTGCATTACATGCATCAAGCTCATGCCATCGGTCAAATCCCCATAATGAAGCACGAGACGCCGGTCTGTGTCATGCGGGTCTTGATATAAATGATCAATGCGCTGGGTGTTAAACAACGAGGAACGCCGCTTGATCCCGTGTACCTCGTAGTTTTTACTCAGTAAAAGCTCGGCAAGGTATGCGCCGTCTTGGCCGGTTATTCCGGTAATTAAGGCGCGCTTTTTTCCTGATTGAGTCATTAAGCACCAAGCCCTTTCAAACTAAAAAACGAGACAAACGATAGCACCGGTAGGCAGAACTCAGCCCAAATGTACGTGCAAAGCAGTAATGTGCCCACTTAGACCACAATCCCCGCCCAGCGCTTTTTCCAGGCTGCTGGGCGAAATTCTGGGATGGCCAGCGCAGTAATCAAGCGCGTATCGTCACGCCACAACGATCGGAATTCGACTTTCAAGCCGGTTTTATAGAAATGCGAAAGGTAGGACCAATCACAATGAAAATAATCACTAAGCCATTGATCGAAGTTGTTTACGCCCGCCTCGTGAAATAGCGCCAACGAATAGCGCGCCGCATCTAATTCGTATTCGTACAGCTCAAGCATGCGCTCGCGACTAAGATTTGGATCAGGCGTTTGATTACCAATAGTGCGGCCACGTTCGCTCAAATTCCATTGCACCGTGTGCCCAAGCAAATGCGCAATTATAAACAGCGCGTCTTCGGCGGAATTGTCATAGTCGACCTTGATTTCCGCGCCATCCAGATCGCCACTAAACGGGTTTGCGACATCTGCAATCACCACGGGGATGGCGTATTTTGCTTCAATATGGCGCTCAATTTGATTGAACGCGAACCGAAACTCGTCAGCGGTATGTCGGGCCATGCTAGGCCTTGTCCGGCAAGGTCACCGAAAGCTCGAAAATATCTTGATTGCCATCTTTTTGCATCTTTACAGTCACGGCGTCGCTATCGACATTGACGTATTTGCGAATTACTTCCAGCAATTCTTTGCGCAGAACAGGCAGGTAATCCGGCGCATCGCGGCTTGAACGCGCTTGCGATACCAAAATCGTCAGGCGCTCGCGCGCTAAACTTGCGGTGCCTTTGGGTCGGGCTTTGAAGAAATCAAATAGGCTCATGGCTTAGCCTCCAAAAATGCGCTGTAGAAAGCCTTTCTTCTTAGGCTCCAAAAATCGGTAAGGCCGTGTTTCACCCAATATTCGGCGCACCGCGTCGTCATAAGCCATACCTGCTTCCGAGGCATCTTCCAGTATGACCGGTGTACCTTGGTTCGACGCCTGCAACACATCCGGTGATTCTGGGATAACGCCAATTACTTTCAGCCCAAGAATATCCTCGACGTCTTTCACGCTTAACATTTCGCCGCGCTCGACGCGATCTGGCGCATAACGCGTGAGCAGCAAATGCTCAGCAATTTTGCCCTGGCCTAATTCTGCACGCCGGCTTTTACTGGCCATCAAGCCCAACACGCGATCCGAATCACGCACGCTGGATACTTCTGGATTGACCACGACAATCGCCCGATCGGCGAAATACATCGCCATGTGCGCGCCATGCTCGATACCTGCGGGCGAATCACACAGCACGATGTCAAAATCGGCTTTTAGATCGTTCAAGACGCGCTCAACGCCAGCGACGGTCAGCGCGTCTTTGTCACGGGTTTGACTGGCGGCTAGAATCGCCAAATTATCAAAGCGCTTGTCCTTTATGAGGGCTTGTTTAAGCCCGCAATCGCCATTGATGACATTCACGAAATCATAGACCACGCGGCGTTCGCAGCCCATGATCAAATCCAAATTACGCAGGCCAATATCAAAATCAACGACCGCCACGCGTTTGCCCAAACGCGCGAAGCCGCAGGCAATAGACGCGCTCGTGGTGGTTTTGCCCACGCCGCCTTTACCCGAAGTGACAACAATAATTTCAGCCAAGTGTTTCTCCAAATGTCTTAAAACAACGCGCCTGCAACGCTCGCTGGCGCGAACGGATTTGTATTCGGAGGCTAACGCTGAATTCGTAAGTGATTAATTCAGTATATCAAAGCGTAGTTTGTCGCCATCCAGCCAAATTTGCACGGATTTACCCACTAAATCCAACGGAATTGACTCGAAAACCCGAAATATGCCCGCAATCGAGACCAGTTCGGCACCAAATGCCAAGCAGTAAATTCGCGCATTGCGATCACCTGACGCGCCCGCGATTACTTTTCCCATCAACCGACCATAGATATGGATGCTGCCATCAGCAATGACCTCACTACTGGCCCCCGCTGCGCCAGTGACGATCAGGTCGCGATTCTTAGCATAGAGCTGTTGGCCCGAGCGAACCTGGCCCTCGTAACGCTGCACGACGAGGGCATCTGGTAGTGCGGGCGCTTGGCGGGTGCTTGGCGTAGTTAGAGGCGCTGCCTGAGCGACGCTTTCGCGGCGTAATTCAATCGGGGTTTCGACTGGGATTGCCACTTTAGCCGCAACTGCCAGCACCGGAACAATCACCGGAGTAACGGCCTCGGCTTCGACAGTTACGGGCACCTGAATTGCCTGCGGAATAGCCTCAGCGATATCTAATTTAACTTTGCTGTCGACCTTTCCAGTGCGTTTTGACGGCGCTAAAACTCCCAAACCCAAAGCCCTGGCAATCCCCGCTTGCGCAGAGTCGGGTTCAGCGACGATGGCAATCGGTTGCATGCCCGCGTAGCGCAAGCGCGCCATCATATCGTCGACAAATTCGGCGTCCGCAGCCTGCCCGCAGGCGCTAAAATCCAACGCGACCGGCGCGCCATCCAATAATTCTGGGGCCGCAGATACTTGATCGGCAACAAAGCTTTGAATCGCATTGGCGTCAGTTTGATAAATGGCTAGGCGCATCAGCGAAAACTGTGCACTTTTTAGCTCGCACGCACCTTTAATCATCGGCATTAAGCCGACAACTTTAGTTCTGGCCGCATGTTCAAACGGTCTTGCCATGCCCAGCCGGGCAAGGTTGCCTCTGATCTCGCTAGGTAGGTGTCACGCACAAAAGCATACGGATCTAGAGATTTGCACATTAGGCTCACGCGTCGGCCATTGGGTAATGTTTGTTGCCCAGCTTCGACAAAGCCTTGGGTTTTGAAAAACAGCAAGGAGACTTCATCGCGCGGCTGAGTAAATACCTCGGTGACCAGAATCGGTTGGCGCACCTCGGCAAAACTCAAAATATCCGCATAAAAAAGCCGCCCGATGCCGCTGCGTCGGTGCGCGGGTGTCATCACCAAGCGATCTATGTAGACGAATTCTGGGTAGTGCGCCTTGAACCAGGTAAAATTTGGGCTGTCATAGTCCGCTTCAGGCGTCAGCGCAATCAAAAACCCGGCCACTAGTCCGTTGATTTCGGCGACTCGGAAGTAACGTGCGATCTCCAAAAATCGCGCCATGCGTGCGCCATCAATGGGTAAAATGCTTTCGCCAGAATTGTTGTTTATCGCCAGAATGCTATCGAGGTCTGCGATGTTGACATCGCGCAACCGAATAAAAGAGTCTGAAATCATAGAGGTAAAGCCGCCATAACAAGTTCATCCTGCTCTGGTGAGAAACGTAAATAGCTCATGCGTCTAGCGCCGGAGCAGTGGTAAGTATCTGCTTCAGGTAAACACGAAGAAGCTAGCAATTGGAGTATGCCCAGCGAATGAGCGCACGCCAAGGAAAAAGTTCGGGCAAAGGCTTCGTGTTTTTTTCGCAAATGTGTTGAATCCAGTGGGGGTTGCTGACAAAGCATTTTTTGATCAATGACTTAGCGCATGCGGCATGGAAATCTCGAGTCTCGCATGACCTATGACGCATGCAATTTATCTTAATAATCTGCGACTCTTAAAGCCTAATGCGCCCACGAACCTACTCTCACGCACAATTACTGCTTTATGCGGGTTTATTTACGCACGGCTGTGTGGGCTTGTTGCTCTTTGTTTTGGGTGGCAGCGACGGCCCGATGCAGCTTGCCCTCAGTGCGCGTATTTTGCTCTGGCTTTGCTATTTCGCCTTTGGTGTCGCGTATTTCGTCTTGTTAAACGATAGTCGAAGCTCGAACCTCAGTATTACCAACATTATGTTGCTATTGATCTGCAGCGCCACATTGACCTTCGCTTACGTGATTGCAAATGGCTTAGCTGCGGTATTGCTGATGGTTTCGGCTGCGGCTATCGCCTACGCCTTGCCATTGCGCCCGGCGTTGTTTTGGATGATTGGCCAAAACTTAGCGTTTTTACCTATTTTAGCGGCGCAGCGAACGTTGCCGTTTGTTGAAGTGGTGCTCACGGTCGCGATGTATTTGGGCGTTTCAAGTTTCGTATTTATGACGGCGTGGATCGGTAAGCGCCAGATGCAGGCACGCGAGCAATTGCGGCTAGTCAACATGGAATTGCGTGCCGCGCAGGCGATGCTTTCTGATACCGAACGCACCGCTGAACGTTTGCGCATCTCCCGTGAATTACACGATTTGGTCGGCCACCACCTGACCGCGCTGGCGCTAAATTTAGAAGTCGCCACGCATCTAACCCAAGGCAAAGCGCTGACGCATGTGCAGCAAGCGCAAAGCATCTCAAAACTGTTGCTTAATGATGTGCGTGAAGTCGTCAGCACGCTGCGTGAGGGCGATCCATTGCAGCTGGATCGCACTCTGAAAGCGATGGTGGCAGATGTGCCTATGCCCAAAGTGCACTTAAATTTGCCGAACCCGTTCACGGTCAGTGACGCGCCGCGCGCGCACGCCCTGTTGCGTTTAGCGCAAGAAGTGCTGACGAATGCAATAAAGCATTCGGGCGCGCGCAATTTATGGCTAACTTTTGCACTGCGTGATGCCGGCGTCGAGATTAGCGCGCATGATGACGGGCATGGCACAGATCAACTTAAAGATGGCAACGGCCTAGCGGGCATGCGCGAGCGCCTAGCGGCATTTGGCGGCACAATGCTATGTGAAAGTGCGATCGGGCGGGGTTTTAACGTCGCCGCATTTCTACCGCTGCGAACGAGTGTTGCTGCAACAAATGGAATCGGAGAAAGACTATGACAACGCAATTGAAGCAAACCACTGGCCTGGAAAGCGCTGCGCGCATACGGGTGTGCTTGGTGGATGACCAAATGTTGGTGCGTGCGGGGATTCGCAGCTTGCTTGAACTTTCGGATTCAATTGAAGTAGTCGCAGAAGCTGTCGATGCCGATAGCGCGATTGCAATTATCCCTCAGGTTAAACCGGATGTCGTCTTGCTGGATATGCAAATGCCCGGCAAACTTGGGCTCGAGGTCTTGCGTGAGCTTGGGCCGAAGGGCTTATTGCCGCCCACCGTAATTTTAACGACGTTTGATGACGATCAATATGTTTTGGCAGGGCTTCAGGCCGGCGCCAGGGGGTATTTGCTGAAAGACGTGTCACTGGATCAGTTGGTGGATGCGATTAAAGCTGTCGCTGCGGGCGGTACGCTGGTCAAACCGGCCGTGACCCAGCGTTTACTTTCAGGCCTGAGCCATCTGGAGAACAAATTCGCCGCATTGGATGTGCCAGATCACTTGACCGAACGCGAAACCGAGATTTTACGCCTGATGAGTGCGGGTTACAGCAACAAAGAAATTGCCCGTGCCTTGGATGTGGCAGAGGGTACGGTCAAAAATCATGTGTCAAATATTTTGTCAAAACTGGGCGTGCGTGATCGAACGAGGGCTGTGCTTAAGGCATTTGAGCTAAAACTGGTCTAGTGCGGTCAATTTACTCTTCCTGTAACTTAATAGCGCTTGAGCTTGGCGTGATTGAATTCTATAATCCAGCTCAAGTTTCTTTTTTTCAGAGCCCACGCACATGAGCAAATTGCAGTCAAATACGTCAACTGAACCGATGCTCGTGCGTGAAGCCTACGAAACACCTACTTTGGTTTTGCTGGGTGACGTGCGTGATTTGACGCTGGGTGGTTCACCTGGTTCCGGCGACTCTGGAAACCCAGGTGCCGAACGTTTCTAACGTATTCGTGGCTCATTTGCATTGCAAATGCTTGATCTAGAACAAATTATTGGGCTAGAACTAAGCGTCACCGGGCAGCACCAACGCTATAGCGGTACCCTCGCAGGCCAGAGAACCTTGAGTTCCTTGGCCTGCGTGCATTTGCAGCCTGATGAAATTGCCGAGCTGCGCGCAGGACTGGCAACTGAGCCGGAGGCATTTCCCGAGCCTAACTCCAGCACCAGCGTTGAGATTAATGCCGAACTTGAAGCTCAGGCAGTCCGATTGCGCGCGGTGCACACGCCCCAGCGCAGCTATTTTTCTGGCACCGATGTTGCCTTTTCGGTCGCTGCAGACGGTAGCAACGCCCAACTAACGCATTGCGCGCTTAACCCAGAGCTTTGGCTGTTTGGCCCAGCGCTCATTTTGGCTTTAGCGCGACTGGGCATATATTGTTTACACGCAAGCGCTTTTAGCGACGGTGCTGCAGCCAGCGTTATCGTCGGCAACAGCGGCGCGGGCAAATCAACTCTAGCGCGCGCGATTCGCGGGCGCGCAGGCGCACTGCGTTTGTGTGATGACATCACGCCGATCACGCTGCGTGCGGGAAAATTGTATGTACTGCCGCGTTTTCCGCAGCTGAAATTGACTACTGTCGATCAAAATTTGCCCGAGGCGGTGCCGCTAAAGCGTTTGATTTTGCTTAATGCGGCGCAGGCCGGAATGGCAAGTGCGCATCAGGTTCTGAGTCAGCGTGCTGTGTTTGACGCGTTGACGCGCCATACCGTCGCAAGTCGCCTTTATTCCGATGCCGACACGCGCGTTTGGTGGCAACAGTTGCCACAGATAATCGCGGCACTTGCAGATGCCCGTTCCATTCGCCCAGCCTTGGATGCGCATGCACCTGAACACGCTATGCTTGCCGCGCTTGATGCTTTGGATAATTTATGTGCTTGAATTTAACTTCACTGTTTTTACATGATCTACGCGTGCGTACGGGCCAGCTGTGAGCTTTTGCTTAGCAGAGGGCGTGCTCACGCAAAAACTAGGGCCCGAACTGGTGCTAATGCATGTTGCTAAAGGCCAATACTATGAACTCAACAGCACCGGCGCGGTCGTGCTCGAGGCAATTTTGCTTGGTGCGGATGAGCTAAGCGCGGCTCAGCAGCTGAGCCAGCGTTTTGAAGTTAATTTGGAGCGCGCGCACGCCGATGTTTCAGCGCTGGTTAAAAATTTGACCAATCGCGCGTTGCTTGTGTTGCAATGAGCCGACAGCGCTGATTATGGCAATCGCCCCCGATAAAGTCCGCGAGGCAATCGCGCGGCCTATGAGTGTACGCTCGCGACAATTATTGTTTGAACGCTTCCAAGCTGCCAATCCCGCGCCTAAAACCGAACTGGAATACCAAAGCGCATTTGAGCTTTTGATCGCCGTCATTCTTTCCGCACAAGCGACCGATATCAGCGTCAATAAGGCAACCCGTAAACTTTACGCGAAAGCAAATACGCCGGAAACGATACTGGCACTCGGGCTAGATCAGCTTAGGGCATTCATCAAAACGATTGGGCTTTATCAAACTAAAGCCAAAAACGTTTTAGCCACCTGCGCGATCCTGGTTGAACGCCATCAAAGTCAGGTTCCGCAAAATCGAGCGGCACTGGAAGCCTTGCCCGGCGTGGGCCGAAAAACAGCGAATGTGGTGCTAAATACCGCCTTTGGCCACCCAACCATCGCAGTCGACACCCATATTTTTAGACTGGCGAACCGCATGGGTTTAGCGCCCGGAACAAACGTGTTTACCGTGGAAACAGCGCTGCTTCAGCGTATACCCAAAGCCTACTTGCAGGATGCACATCACTGGCTAATCTTGCATGGCCGCTATATTTGTAAGGCACGTGCGCCTGATTGCGCGCGTTGCTTTGTACAAGATTTATGCGGTTGGCGCGGCAAAAAAGGGGCAAGTCTAGCGATAGCGACACGCCAGACAAGTAAGTTAGCGGCGGGCGCGAATGATATGAACCGAGTCACGCCGAATGTATGAAGGCAAATCCACCGCGCCACTGAGCCACAGCGGTTTCCTGCGCCGCATGGCCGGTCATGTCATCGCTGCAGTGACTTTTATCTTGGCTTCGCTCGGCGTAGGCATGTGGGGATATCACACTTTTGAAGCCCTGCCCTGGATGGACGCCTTTCTAAATGCCGCCATGTTGCTCGGTGGTATGGGGCCGGTTGACGCGCCGCACACGCAAGCGGGCAAACTTTTTGCCGGGCTTTATGCTTTGTATGCAGGATTAGCGTTTCTGATCTTGGCGGGGGTCATTTTTACCCCAGTGCTGCACCGCGTGCTGCACAAATTTCACTGGGATGCCGAGAACTAGGTGCTGGCATTACTCGAAACCGTTTTGATAGATGCCCTCCGCTAGCTCATCTGCCCCCAAATCCGGGGTGCCTGTGCGCAATTGCCCGTCGATATCATCCGTTACCTCGACCAAAGTCATGCCTGCATTGATCGCTGCGCTGCCCGCGAGGATGCGCCCGGTCGCGCTCAACGCGATTGCGGCTTCAAGGCTTTGCGCATCCGCATTCGTGGCACTGCGCCATTGTGCAAGTGTGCCGCCGTCATTCAAGCTGCTGCCTGGCCGCCCATCAACGAAGCGACAGCTGCCTGTAGAGTTTTGAAAGCCTTGGAAATTCATTCCCGGCGCGCCGCTCAAGCCACTCAAACCGCCCAGCTCATTAGCAAAGCGAATGGCCACGCAATCTTTGCCATCGGTGCGCACGATGTTATTGAGAATGCGCGGATTACTATTCGCTGGACGCAGCGCTTGAGGCTCAAAATCCTGCAAAGTCACGCCGAAATAAATCGCGGCATGGCCTATTTTTGCTGCGCGCTGCACGGTGTTATTAAGTACCTGCGCATCTTTGCTTGCGTAAAGGCCGATGCCCGCATAGTCGGTATCTTGCACGATATTGTTGCGCACGATGCCGCGCACCGCTTCGAAGTAACCTGGGTTTTCGCCCAGATCAAAAAATTCTGGGGAAGTATCAAAGCCAACTAAAATACCGCCCAAGCCGACCCGCTCGATCACATTGCGCTCAATCAAAACGTCTTTTGCGCCGCCTTTGAAATACAGCCCGGAGGTCGCAATGTCGTGTATATAGCTGTCGCGCACGATCATGCGTGCACCGTTGACATTATCGATGCCCTCCGCGTTTTTATCGTCCAGGGGCGTGCCGGGTGGATAGATCTGGCCCGAGCGATAAATTTCGCTGCGTTCGATGCGGATGTCATTGCACTTGGGTGTGATTTTCACGACATCGCGGCCGCTGTCATGCAGTAAAGAATCGCTTACGACAATGTTAGATGCGCCCGTGCCCGTCGGATTACCAACCTGCTCCCAGTCGGTTTGAAAAAATAGCGTGTAGAGCTCGCCACCGCTAATTTCCAAACGCTCAATCCGACTGCCGCTGCTTTCTGGATCAAATTGCATGCAAATGCCATCCGGGATACTGATCGGGCAACGGATATGCGCGCGCTGATTGACTGCGGAGCGGATGGTTAAGCGTTTGCGTAGGCGAGTTTCCAACTCATCAAAAACGGTCTGACCTGGCGGCGCTAGTAACGTCAAAATATCGCCGTCGTTGACTAATTCATTGGCTGGATCAAGCACATAAGTTAGGTTTCGACACGGCGCTAAAACCGTGCCGCAGCTCAGGCCATTACTACCCGTAGTCGCAAGGAGAAATTCACGCGCATGGATAGGTTGGACTAGCAAATAAACACAGCATGCAATTTTGAGCGAGGTATAGAAAAGAAGGCGCATTTGGATCGTCATCTAGGCTGGATACCTTGACATACGCTGCATTGAGCGTTTAGCTGACATGTTGCGTTAAGAGATTTCAAAAACAACTGGCTCAGCAAAGCCGCAAAATTGCGGGATCAAAAAAAAACGCCGAACAATTGCGGCGTTTTTTGTGCACGAGTGACGATAGTACTTGCTGCTAATCAAATTAGCACGGAGTCAAGCGAGTTTCCTGCCGCCAATATGTCGCGTACCCAAAGTGGTTTGAGCCCACGCCCAGTCCAGGTTTTGCCTGACACCGGATCTTGATACTTTGCCTTTGCAGGGCGGCGTACTTTTTCGGTATCTGCCGCCGCTTTTGCCATGCCGCTACCGCTAATTAGTTGCGCTGCGTCATAGCCATGTTCTTTGGCAAGCGCAAATAGTTTAGCGCGCACTTCTACAGCCTCAGATTTCTCGATTTCAGAGATGCGCTTTTTCGCTTTCTCGATAAGCTCATGCAGATCTTTAGTTTTTAGATTATTTAAATCCATGGGTGGACTCCGTATTTTTGTTTGAGAACCCGCACATCATAATAATATTTTCAGTCAATGCAAAGCGACATTTTGACATCTAATAAATTATTTCCACAGCTTACAAATAATGTTTCTTCTGATTAGGTACCAATCCTCAGTATCCTTCAAAACGTCAGCTGATTAACTTATCACCGTTTCGTCATTGCGAACGAAGTGAAGCAATCTCAGCGCACTTAGATCGCCACGTCGCTGCGCTCCTCGCGATGACGAAATGTTTCGCAGAATTTTCTTAAGTTTATGGGGTTGCGGGCCAAATTCTGAAAATATTTGCTGTTTGTAGCTGAAGCAAGAACCCTAGGGTTAGATCGTGATGCTTTCGTCTTGCATCGAACGCTGCTAGCGTGGCAGTCTCAATTTTTTAGCCCACAGGCATCAATGAACGGTATCCATTTTAAAAGTTTCCAACACTTAGAATCCGATGTTTGAACGTGCTCGAATTTTATGGCAAGAGGTAAAGCTAGTCGGTGGTGAAAGCTTACTAAAGACGCCGCTGGTGATTGTTTTTATGCTGCTGGCAACGCTATTGGATTTGCTCGGGGTTGCTTTGATTGCGCCCTTTGTAACGCTATTGATGGCGCAAAATTCTGCGTCAGTCGCTTTGCCGCTTGGGTTATCGAAGATTTTGGGATCTCAACCATTGCACGCGCTTGGCATTGCTCTGATCGTCGTTTTTGCAGTTAAGGCGCTGGCGACGTTTCGCCTTCAGGGGTCTATTTCACGGCTTTCCGAGTCCATTCGCGCGGATGTCATGACCCGCTTATTACATTCGTATCAGCATCAGCCCTATAGGTTTCACTTGCATCATTCCAGCGCTGAACTGAGCGGCAGGCTAATTTGGTACAGCCAAGCCTTTGCGAATGGTTTTATCGGCTCCTTTATGCGGTTAATGGCGGATGCTTTTGTCTTCATTGCCTTGGGGGTCTTAATCGCGTTGGCGAACCCGTACGCGTTACTGTTTCTGGTGATCGTACTGGCGATGGTGTCAATGCTTGTTTTGCGCACGATTCGCAAAAAATCGGCGGAAGTCACTGAATCGAATGCGCGATTGACGACCGAAGTTGTGCACTCTGGCAATCAAGCATTGGGCGGCCTGCGTGAAGTTCGCATATTGGGCTGTGAAAGTTATTTTCTTGCGCGTTTACGCAAGGCTGCGAATGGCCTGGTTGATTCAGCCGCCAAGATCGCCGTGATTAACCTGATCCCACGGCACTCCATTGAATTTGCAATGATCGTATTTTTGGTTTTGTTGGTATTTTTCAGCCGATCCGGCGGGGAATCTGGTGCGACACTAGTTCCGCTTTTGGGCCTGATTGGTGCCGCCGCTGTGCGCTTAATGCCTGCAAGTACATCCTTGCTTAGCGGTTTCAATTCACTGCGCAGCAACCGTTTTGCGGTTGCGGTTTTGGCGCGTGATTTGTCTAGCAAAGATCACGCACCACTTGCTACAGCGCCAAACATAACCAAGGTGAAGCACGGACACGCCGTGCCGAGATTTTTATCTCTTGCTGTGCAGAACTTGAGTTTTGCTTATTCTGCAAGCGCTGGCCCGGTTATAGAAAATCTGAACTTTCAAATCAATGCTGGCGAAACGATCGGCCTACTTGGGCCCTCAGGTGCTGGCAAGAGTACCTTGGCGGATTTGCTTTTAGGTTTTCTTACGCCGACCCAGGGCAACGTGGTGGTCAACGGCAAAGACCTAAAGGAGATAACGCGCGAGTGGCAATCTATGGTTGCTTATATCCCGCAACAGTCTTATTTGATCGATGATAGTTTGCGCCGCAACGTCGCGCTCGGTGTGGCGGATGCGGACATTGATGACGCTGCCGTGGTGCAAGCGCTGGAGGACGCGCAGCTAGGCGCGCTGTTGCGCCAGTTGTCGGGTGGGCTGGATACCCAACTTGGTGAACGCGGTGTGCGTTTTTCCGGTGGCCAACGGCAGCGTGTTTCAATCGCTCGGGCGCTCTATCATGATCGCGAATTTTTGGTGTTGGACGAGGCCACGAGCGCCTTGGATGCTGAAACCGAGAATGAAATTGTGGCAACGATTCGCGCACTTAAAGGCCGAAAGACCATCCTCTTGATTGCGCATCGTGAAAGCACACTAGCCGTTGCAAGCCGCACCATAGCGCTCAACCCGCGCCCAAAAACAACGCATGACCAGGCCTAAGCTGGGCTGCGTTAGCGCTTAAGGAAATAACAGTCTTGTTTGCCAGGAACCGTTGATAAATTCATGGCGTACTCGCTCATGCAAACGAAACGGTGCGCCGTACCAAAACTCAATCATGTTTGGTAATACTCGAAAACCAGACCAATGCGCTGGTCGTGGTACGGCAATACCGTCGAATTTTGCTGTGAACTCGGCGATTCTCTGCGTCAAAATATCGCGCGAATCCAGTGTTTCTGATTGCATTGACGCCCAAGCACCGATCTGACTTTCACGCGCGCGGCTGGCAAAATAGTCGTCTGCTTCGCTAGCACTTACTGTTTCCACGCAGCCTTCAATTTTAGCTTGCACTTGTTTGGTCGTGTCGCCTGCCAGCGAGACCTGCTTTTCCGTGTCGCCTTGCGGCGAGACTTGCAGCGCTTTCCACAAAAACAACAGCGCGGCACGCGGGTTTTCTTGCAAGTCGCGGCCTTTGTTGCTGTTGAAATTGGTGTAAAACACAAAACCGCGCGCATCAACGTCTTTCAGCAATACCGTGCGCGCTGAAATGTTGCCATCGGCACCTGCGGTAGCAAGCGTCATGGCGGTGGGTTCCGTGTCGCCGCTTTCGCGCGCCGCATGCAGCAGTGCGCGGAACTCGTCTAGAACAGCGGTGGGTGGTGCAATTGAAAAAATCGTCATACTAATCCGGCTCAAAAGGGTTTCAAGACGACTAAAGCGATGATTGCGATTAAAAACGCCGCCGGAATTTCATTAAACAGCCGCATCCATTTGCCGGTTTTCGTGTTGGTGCCCGCCGCGATTTTCTTGGACAAAACCCCGCAATATATGAAGTAAGCAAACAGCAATGCCACTAGCGTAAATTTAGTGTGCAACCAGCCCTGCTTCATATACAGCGGTGAAAGTTGCACATTGCTGATCAATAACGCCATACCAAACAGCAGCATCAAGCCAAACGCCACGTGCCCAAGCAAGTAGGTGCGCCGCTCCCATGCGTTGAATTTTGCCCGTGTGTCTGCATCATTGGTTTCGAGGTGATACACCATAAGGCGCGGCAGCATAAAGAGCACCGCGAACCAAGTCACCATGAAAACGAGGTGGAAAATTTTAAACCAAGCCATAAAGTTAATCCTGTGTTTATTGATGAATCGAATTGGCGCACTGCATAGGCTTTCGGCCGCGTATCTCGAAAAGCCGTTCGTTTTTACATTCTATGGTTTTATCCAGCCCTAAACAGTGAAAAGTGCTATTCGCATCGGGGCCGTGCGAACACCACCACAAGGTGCGGATATCCCACCGTTCTTTGCCGCGCCGTGGTTCCTAGCGATTGACGGTGTGTTTACGCCGATGCTTAGTAATGTCTGGCATGAAACAAAGTAAAATTACCCACTCGTTTCAAATTATTCTCCTGTGCACCGACACTCTTCTGGCCAATTCACACCCATGACACTTACCGCCTTATCCCCCCTTGATGGCCGCTACCACGATAAAATCAGCGAATTAACACCGATCTTCAGCGAATTTGGCTTAATCAAACGCCGAGTGCGGGTTGAGGTTGAGTGGTTAATTGCGCTCGCCAATGCGCCGGAAATCTCCGAACTGCCGGAATTCAAAATCGTCTCAAAATCACTGCTACGCGGTTTGGTGAATAATTTCAGCATTGAGGATGCCGCCGCGATTAAAGCCATCGAGCGCGGTACCAACCATGATGTCAAAGCGGTGGAATACTGGCTTAAAGACAAGCTCAGTGATGATGAAAAATTAAACTCGGCGCGCGAGTTTGTACACTTTGCCTTGACCAGCGAAGATGTTAATAACCTAGCGTATGCACTTATGCTGAAAGACGCGCGCGATGACGTGCTTTTGCCGGCTTTGGATGCGCTGATCGCAAAACTGCACGCGATGGCGCATCAGTACGCCGCGAGCGCCATGCTTGCACGTACGCACGGGCAAACCGCGAGCCCAACGACGATGGGTAAAGAGCTAGCAAATATTTGGCATCGGCTAACGCGCCAGCGCGCGCAGCTGGCAAATTCAGCGATGTTGGGTAAATGCGCCGGTGCCGTGGGTAATTACAATGCGCACGCCATTAGCTACCCGGAGGTGAACTGGCCGACGCTTGCGCAGGCGTTTGTCGAATCCTTGGGGCTGGAATTTAACCCCTTGACTACGCAAATTGAGCCGCACGATTTTATCGCCGAGCTATGCGACAGCATGCGCCGGATCAACACCATCCTTATTGATTTTGCCCGCGATACTTGGAGCTATATCTCCTTGGGCTATTTCAAGCAAAGCACGGTGGCGGGTGAAGTCGGTTCCTCGACCATGCCGCATAAGGTCAACCCGATAGATTTTGAAAACGCGGAAGGCAATTTCGGTTTGGCGAATGCGCTGTTTCAGCACTTCTCAGAAAAACTGCCGATCTCGCGTTTGCAGCGGGATCTGACCGATTCGACGGTTTTGCGCGCACTGGGCACCGGTTTTGGCCACAGCTTAATCGCGTTCAAAGCGCTGCAAAAAGGCTTGAGCAAATTGAGTGTTGACGAAGCACGGCTCGCAATCGATTTAGACGCCTCTTGGGAAGTGTTGGCGGAAGCGATTCAAACCGTGATGCGCCGCTATGGCTTAGCAAACCCGTACGAGCAACTGAAAGCGCTCACGCGCGGCAGCAAAATTGACGCGGAAAGTACCCGCGCGTTTATTACGAGCTTGGACTTGCCAATTGCTGCGAAACAGCGCTTAGTCGAGCTGACCCCGGGAAGCTATACCGGTTTGGCTGCGGCGCTGGTAGCCGAAAATCTGAGCTAGTCGGGCTTATGTACAGCGCAATCCTTGAGCTAGACGAGCAGCATCCTGCCAACGCCGTACTGGCGACAAAGCTGATGTGGTTTAACGAAAGCCACGCACGGCCCTATGATTTCGTCGGCTTGCGGCTGGCGATATTTGATGCACGGGATAATCTAGAGGCAGGTTTGCTGGCTGCTACTGGCTGGCAGTGGCTCAATATTGATATTTTGTTCGTCGAGCCCGTATGCCGCGATCTCGGGCTTGGGCGCCAGTTAGTGCAGCGCGCCATTGAAATTGCCCGCGCCCGTGGCTGTATCGGTGCGATGCTGGACACTTTCGATTTCCAGGCGCGCGGCTTTTATGAAAAGCTAGGCTTTAGCGTTTTTGGCGAGCTGGAAAACATGCCGCCTGGGCACAGTCGCTATTGGATGCGGCGCGCAATTTGATCGGATTTTCAGTTCTCCAAAGTCAGGCCCACAATCAGTGGGTCATGATCTGAAGAACGAAACGGCGTGCGGCGGTACAGCAGCGCGCGTGTAGCGGCTTCGAGTTTTTTCGCATCCGGATTCACCGTTGCACCGGGTGGCGGTTCGCTGATATCGCTGTCATAGGCAAAGCCTGGATATTCTTCGGCATTGATGTGCCAGACCTCCACCGAGCGCACTTGCTTTTTTAGGCTTTCTGAAGCCAGCGCATGATCCAAACTACCTAGTAGGCCGTCATAAGAAAAACTAAAGTGCGGGGCTTCATTCGAGCCTTCGCCCAAATAGCGAAAGCCTTCTTCCTTCATCAGCCGGATCGGGTCTTCCTTGGCGTAGGCGTTGAGATCGCCGATGATGAGCTGATCTGGATCGCCGCTTTTGGTCGGGTCGGTTTTCAGCCACGCCAACAGCGCGCGCGCAGCCTCGACGCGTTTGCTGTTGTAGCAGCCCTGACCATCGCCACGATCGGCATTAGCCTCGTCTGGCGTGCCGCAGCCTTTGGATTTGAAGTGATTTACGACCACGGTGAAGACGCCGCCGTTTTTGCCCTGCTGAAACGTTTGCGCCAAGGGTACACGGTTAAAATTTTCGAAAGGCGGATCGACCAACGTCGCCGCAGCGCCCTTGAGCTGCACGATTCTGCCGCGATAGATAATCGCAACTCGGATCGCGTCACCACCCACTTTAGGCTCGGGCGGCGGCGCGATTTGATAGCCCAAGCCACTTTGGCGATTCAGCTCGGCGACGATTTCATTTAGCGCGTTCAGTTTTTCGTCGCCGTCATTTTCGACTTCCATCAGCCCGGCAATATCGGGTTTGATCGCCAAAATAGCGGCAATCAGCTTGCCGCGTTGGCGCTGCGCGTCATCAAAATTACCGGCACCGCGTGGCGTCGGAAAGCCGCCCTTTTTGCCATCACCATTGAACCAATTCAGCATATTAAAGGACGCAATTTTTAGCGCGCCACCCAATAACGGCGGCGCTTTTGGGCGTGGTGCTTGCTCAGCGACCGGTGCCTGCAGCACATGAATGCGGTAGCTGCCCGCGCGCTCGTCCAGCACGCCATGCACTTCGCCCAAGCGCGTGCCTAAGCGATAGGGCGCATCGTTGCTCAATGGCACTGGCAACCAGGTTATTTTGCTGGGGAATTGCGCCAAGCTGGCATCATCTAGCCAAATCCGGTTGCGCGTATTTTCTTCAGAAACTTTGCGCGCCTCTTCACCGGGCGGGTGCAGTTGGGTGGGGGCAAATTGGCGACCGTTTAGGCTCACCAGCAATTCGCCAGAACGCCGCAAGCCGTCATTACGAATCACGGTGACCGGTAAATCCAGATGCACCTGCATGGCTTCATAGCGTTCCCAGTCGCTGGAAACCAGCGGTGCTTGCTCAATATTCGCCTCGCTGGGTGGCTTACCCTGGCCACACACTCGAAATTCAGACAGTTCGCTCAAGCTGGTCAAGGTTTTGCCTAGCCCGGACATTGGCGTGTCACCCAGTTCTGACACGGTCCCAGTGGCGCGCACAGTGTCGCCAACTTTCGCGGTTTTTACTGCATTAGTCGCCAAAAACAGGCCTTCACTGGTGCTGGGTTCGCCGTCGCGATCTTCCCGTTCTTCCTGCACAAATAAGGCGCCAAGATCGGTAATTGGCGCAAACGTCACCACCGCCTGCACTGTTACCACGCGCCCCAGCAAAGCACTTTGCGCCTCGTTCCCCTGAATTTCGCTAATGTGCGTGGCGATCGCCCCGCAGCCGGTCAAAGGCACCGCAGGTTTGGCGGCGACTACGGGCGCGCTAGGCGCAGGCTCAACGTCATCGGTACAGGCAAGTAAGGGAATGAGCGCCGCGCAGATCAGCAGGGCGCGTGTGAAAAAGACGGGATAATTCATGTAGAGCCCTGATTGGTTTAGTTGGTGAAGCTAGCGCAAATCAATCAGGCGCTGCACCCACATTGCTTATCAATGATCGGTTTTAGACAAAAAATGCCGCCTTACACAGCTCAGGCGGCATCAGAAATTCGTTTTTAGCGCCCGTTTTGCTTATTTGAGCTGGGTAATCATCCATTTAACCGTGGCTTCTACCTGTGCGTCGTTCAAGGATGGATTGCCACCGCGCGCGGGCATGATGCCTGCGGCGCCTTTGTAACCTTCGATGGCATGCTTGACCAAGGTGGCTTCACCTTGGGCGATGCGCGGTGCCCAAGCCGATTGCAGCATCATCGGTGAACCACCCGCGCCATTGGTATGGCAGCTACCGCAGAGTTTTTCGTAAATAACCGCGCCATCCAAGGTGCCATCATAAGCAACCAGCAATGCGGCGGCAGCGGCGGCGGCCTTTTCGGCGGCGGCCTGTGCTGCCTGCCCGGTAGCGCCCGCGAATACCGCACCGACTGGCGCAATCCGAGCGCTGGAGGCTTCTAGGTTTGCTGCAGCGCGTACCGCGCCTGGGCCACTTTTTGGGTCATCATAAAACCGGTGATGCACGATGGCGGCATAAACGATGAGAACCACGGTAATCGCGACCAAAATCCCAATAATTTGCGAAAAGTGCTTTAGAAAGACGGCATCGGTCTTGGTCATGGGTGTTGCTCCTAAGTCATCGAGTTTGCTGGTGCGCAAGATAAATCAAAATGCGCTCAATTAGGGAGCGATTATCGCTGGGGGATTCCAAGTGAGCAACCTACGCTTACACTCTGGGCTGACTTTATTTGTAAAGGCTTAAGCTGTGACTGACCCAAAGATCAATGTTCTAGGTTCAAATCCATTGGAGCTAGCGAAACTTCTTTCAAAGCCGTGGTCCATAGACGCGGCCCGCCAGACTTATAGCGTGCCGCATTGGTCGGAAGACTACTTTGATATCAACGACGCCGGACTATTGATTGTGCGCCCGAAACGCGGTGCTGGGGCCGAGATTGCCTTGCCCGAGGTGATCGCAAAAGCCCAGGCGCAGGGCTTGCGCAGCCCGATTTTAGTGCGTTTTTGCGATATCTTGGGCGACAAACTGGCGCGTTTGCAGCAGGCATTTGCCAAAGCGCAAGCCGAGCGTCATTTTACCGGTGGCTACACCGCGATTTTTCCGATCAAGGTGAATCAACAGCAAAGCGTCGTCAGCGAACTGGTGCGCCACGCCGGTGATGGTTTTGGCCTAGAGGCGGGCTCCAAACCCGAATTGATGGCGGTTTTGGCGTTGGCACCCGGGCCGGGTGCGACGGTGATCTGCAATGGCTATAAAGATCGCGAGTACATTCGCCTCGCGCTGATCGGTATTAAATTGGGCCTGCGTGTCTTTATCGTCATTGAAAAAGCGAATGAGCTTGATTATGTGATCGAGGAATCAAAAATTTTAGGCGTGCGGCCGATCTTGGGTGTGCGCATGCGCCTTGCTAGTTTGGGCGCAGGCAAATGGCAAAATACCGGCGGTGACAAGGCTAAATTTGGCCTGATGCCCTCACAATTGCTGCAGCTTTCCGCTGATTTGAAAGCTGCTGGCTTAGCCGATTGCCTGCAATTGCTGCATTTTCATATGGGCTCACAAATTTCCAACGTGCGTGATATTGCCGGGGGTATGCGCGAAGCGGTGCGCTATTTTGTCGAGCTGCATAAGCTGGGGCACCCGATTTCGCATATCGACACCGGTGGCGGTTTGGCGGTGGACTATGAAGGCACGCGCTCGCGCAGCTTTTGCTCGATGAATTACGGTTTGGCGCAATATGCGCAAAGCATCGTCGAGGCGGTTTTAGAAGTCTGTGAGGCAAATGGCCTGGCGCATCCGCGCATTTTGACCGAAGCCGGCCGCGCAATGACCGCACACCACGCGGTGTTGGTGGCGGATGTGACCGCAGTCGAAAAGGCCAGCGACGGCAATGCCCAGGTTGACGTCAGTGCCGCGCCGCCCACGCTCAAGCACTTAAAAGCGCTATTTGACTCCTTGCACTCGCGCCCGCCCGCCGAGGCATTTCAAGAGGCGCAATATCATCAATCCGAAGGCCACAGCCTATTTGCGCTCGGGCAACTGAGCCTGCAAGAGCGCGCCACGCTGGATGAGCTGTATTACGCGATCGTGCAAAAATTGCGCGCCACGCTTGATCTCAATGCACGCCAAGAGCGCAGCAAAACCGAGCGCGAATTAAGTGAGGAGCTTAACGATAAGCTCAGCGACAAATATTTCAGCAATTTCTCGGTATTTCAGTCGGTTCCGGATGTTTGGGCACTAGAACAAGTGTTCCCGATCGTGCCAATTGCACGTTTAAACGAACGCCCAACCCGGCGCGGCGTGCTCGAAGATTTGACCTGTGATTCGGATGGCCGCATTGATCATTACGTCGACAGCGAGTCGATTGAAACCACCATGCCGGTGCACGAGCTTAATGGTGAGCCTTACTATCTGGGCTTATTTATGGTCGGCGCGTATCAAGAAACCTTGGGCGATATGCACAATTTATTTGGCGACACCGACAGCGTCAACGTGCGTTTGGACGCAGGCGCGCCCGATGGCTATCGCCTAGAAGGCGCGCGCGAAGGCGACACCACGCAGGCTCTGCTCGCCTACGTCGGATACGACGCCCAAGAACTGCGCCGCGCCTATCGCGCCAAAATATCTGCGGCGGGCTTGCCGAGTGACGAGGCGAAGCGTATTTCAGAAGCGTTGGAATCGGGGTTGGTTGGGTATACGTATTTGGCTTGATTTCACTACGCCACAACTCAACCGATCTCAATTCGTAAACTAGGATCAGTCTCGTTTTCCTGCACGATCCGGTTATAGACTTCAACGAGACGCTCCAAGGTCGGGCGTCTGGCCGAGCTTTTAAACAAGCTAAGTTCGTGCAGGTTGCCCGTTAGGAATTGCTCGGCATCCATGATGTCAATATGCCCGTCAAGCCCAGCATTGCTTGCAAGAACTTTGGCAACGGTCACACCGTCCGCCAACGTTAAAATTATCGGCTTAGTTCCTGCTTCAATGTTGCTTTTGCATTTTCGGATTACGGCTTCGCCCGGTGAGGTCGTGATGTGGATAACGCTGTCGTCAATGACGAAATCACCTGATCGATTGCTAGCCGCATCGCTCACGGAAAATCCGTTGTGGCCGATTGCGATCTCTGGAACCGCTAATTCAAGTTTTGCCCCCACCAAATGCTGCAACATTGCACCTTGAACCATCGTTCCGCTTTGTTCTTGTTGGCGCTTTTTTGCCTGAGCCAGTAAGTCTCGAATGATCGCTTGAAAGCCCTTTGCTGGATCAAAACGCAATCGAAACGGCTTTGCACAAAAGTGTTCTCGCACGCGCGCAATCCACCAAGCTTCAATATTTTCTAGCTCCCCCAATCCATCGCGGTGCAGCGTATTCAGAAACTCGACGTAAAAACGCATCGTGCCTAGACTTCCGCGACTGGTGCGCCCACCTTCTTCGGCAAGGATGGTGTGAATGCCATAATCTTTGAGCACCCGCTGCACGGATACGCGGCCCAGTCCATGTACTTGTCCAGTTCCCTCAGTTATTAGTTGTTCTACCTGCAACGGTAAGCCGTTTTCCCGTGCGAAACGGCTCAGATGTACAACCACGGCCAATGCGCCTTTGCTGGCAATTTTATGCTCGACTTGGAACGCGTAAAGCCGTCGGGAAAGTTCAGCGCTGTTCATAAGCGCGAACCAAAGGCGCGAGTAAGTGTTTGGCAAGCCACCTTACAACGGGCACAGCAACGGCATCGCCCATTGCCATGTAGCCATCGTTATAACTGCCTGGAATTTGATAATTATCGGGTGCACCCATAAGGCGTGCAGCTTCTCGAACTGTCAGAAGACGGCTTTTTATTTCGTCATTTTTCTTAATAACGATCACTTGGCGACTGCTGCCACCGCGTGGTGTTCTTAAACAACCAGCAAGATTGTCAAAGCGCAGCTCCAACACCTGGCGACCGTTTCTGGTGCGTTTGTAGCCTGGCGCTGCAAATGCCTTTGCTGATGGCATCAAATCCAAATATTTTCTGTGCCGAGGCGCGATCAAACTAATATTCCTGGCATCAATAGCGGCGTTGGCGAACGCCGCATCCCATTCGATAATGTCTGAAAGTTGCAGCTGACGCTTTGATGGCTCCGGCATTGCCCACCAAATCCAGCGCTCAAGCCCAGCGGCTGCCTTACAAACGGCGTCTGGGTGCAGCCAATTTGGTGCAACGCCCAAGACTGATGGCGGCAAGGTAAATCCCGCCAGCGCTGCAACAACAAATACGCGTGGCCGCGATTGCGGAATAAATCTTTCGGCATCAACCATCATCGCACCAACAACATAACCGCGCGCCACCAGCGCCTTATGCAACGCTCGGTAATTATTGCCGCCAGCGCTTGATACGAGTCCGAGCACATTTTCAGCCACTAGCACAGGCGGGCGCGTTTCCAACTCATCAATAACTCGAAGCCATTCCCAAACTAAGCCGCTTCGTGGGGCATTGATACCTCCGGCTAGGCCTGCTAGAGATAGGTCTTGGCATGGAAAAGAAGCCCATGACAGCGCCGACTTGGGAAGTGATTTACCAGAGACATCGGTGATTGAGCGAATTTGAAAGCGTTCACCCCCATGATTGGCTGCGTATACATCCGCCTTTTTTGCACTGATGTCATTGGCCCAGGCGGCGTAAAAATGATCCTTCAAACCTTCAGCAACTAAACCGCTGCCCGCGAAAAACTCGAGAAAAGATGGGTGCCCATTGGCTTGGGCGTCACTCGAATGCCAATCGACACGCCGCACCGCCGCATCGGCTTGGTGAGCGAATTCATTCTCAGGCTTGAAAAGTGGGATCTGTTCCATGCCCAACTATAGCTGATGAATCCCTACCAAGCGGGAACGCGCGCAAAGCGAACTTTGCGTTGGTCATTCAAAGCCATTGCTAAAGCCAAAATCAGTCAACGTCTTCCAGCGCGCCAGCAGTAATTTGAATGCTTCCGGCGTATTGGTAGCCGCTGGTAAACCAGCCTGATTGGCCGTATTGACGCCGTGGCAGCCGCCGCAGGCGCGCACTTCGCCTGGTTGCAGCGTCAGCCAAAAGCGTTCGCGCACGACTGGGTCACCATTCGGGGCATTGGTTTGCCAACTCAGCGCACGCCGGGTCGGTACAAAGGCTGCGACCGAGCCATCTGGCGCTATCGCGGTGCTGCCTGCAGGCCCGGTTGGGTTCGGTACGTTTAGATTTCCCAGCGCTGGGTCATGCATGATTTGCGCAAGTACGCGTCGGCCTGGGGCACCGTTGGGATTTTGCGCGTTCAAGCCAATACCGCGAATTTGATCGCCCTGAAACATTTGAAAATGCGCGATGTCATAGATTTTGCCGCCGCTGCCCAACGTTTGTTTGCCGTTAGGAATCCGTAGATTGTAGGGCTGCTGCTTGTCGGCGCGATCCCGTGCAGTGGCGTCGCGTATCACGATTACTGCCAGCCCACGCGTGCGCAAATCCGCGATAAAAGCCGCCGGGTTGACATTTTCCGCAGCAAACGCCGCTAATTCCGGCGCTTCAAGTTCATCTGCCGGGTTGGGTGGCACAGGGGTGGCGCGCACTTCTACCGGTGACAGCTCCCACAGTGGCCCGCTGTAACTGACTAAGGTATCGGGGTTGAAATAGGAAATCGTTTTGCTGATGCCGCTGGTCAAGGCTTCCACGGGTACAAAATCATTGGCACCATTGCGCGCCAAACGCTGTAGACGAAACTTGTATTTCGGGTCTGGATTTTCTAAGGAACCTAAATTTCCAACGCTGGTTTGTTCCGCAGCATGCGCGACTACCAGTGCGCCATCCGCCATTAGGATGGGGTTGCGATAATGCCCGCTGTGATTCGCGGCAGGCACGGTGCCGCTAGTGCTGAGTGGCGTTAAATACTCCACCTGCATGGCATCTGGATTGATCGTGGGCGCGCCCGTAATCGCAAAAATTTGGCCGGCGCCGTGCGTGTCAAATTCCGGCGCATTAATGCCAATGAAACGTCCGGGAACATTTGGATCCTCTGCCAAATACAGCAAATTCTCCAGCTCGAACTGATTGGCGTGCGGGCTTAAGCCAGGGTTGAATGGCAGCAAATTCTCATCGTCATTGAAACTGCGATCAAAAAAACTCAGCAACTCGTGGCGGCCAATGTGATTCAACATTTCCTCGCCCGTGCCATCTTGGCGCACCGTCCAAGGTAAAAACTGATTCAAGCGTAGCCCATTGACGTTCGACCCCGGCACTGCCACGAGCGGCTCAGGGAACACTTCGCTTAAGCCCACGATCTGCGCGTTTGCGGCCTCAGAAGTCCAGTTGAAATTGCCAAACGTGTTACCCGCAACAATAGCCTGCTGATCGCGTTGCAAATGATCCCAGCGGCTAAAAACCACGCGGCCAAAGCTGTCTAAAATGGGATCGAACGAGCCCGAGGGCGAATGCTGCATCAAGCTCAGCGCGCCGCTGCTCGGGTTGAGTTTCCAAAGCCCAGTTGGCGTTGCGGCAGACTCATATTCGTCTTGCTGCGGATATAAATGCCGCTCGCCCGAACGCGGCCGGTCGGACGAAAAAACAATGGTGCCATCGCTTAGGTATGCGGCCTGGATGTTATTGAAATTTGCCGGCTGATTCGGCACCTTCACGATACTCACCGTTTGACTAACGCCAAAGCCGGTAATCTCGTAAAGCTGCCAATAATACGGGCTGGATTGAAACTGCACCGTCGGCGCACCGATCACCATGCTAAAAATGGCTTTAGTGCCGGAAAAATGCACTGCCGGATCACGCACAGAAATCGCAGTTGCGCCCTGAAAACCGACCTGACCGAAACCGGCTTCTTGCGTCAAATTACGCAAGCTGCCGTTGCTGTAGCGTATGTATAAATCGCCACCGCGACCGGTTTCTTCTATGCCCGCGCGCTGATTGCCAAAGGTCGAGCCAATGGTGGTGAAATCCGCCGTAATCGGCATTTGCGTGACAAACAGGATCGGGTTGTTCAAGGCTTTCGGTGCCGCAAATGCGGCAGTACTCAGCGCAATTGAAAGACTCAGGGCATTTGAAAGGCTCAGGGCAATTGAAAGCAAAAAAGGGGAGCGAGTAAAACGACGCATCAGTCTGGCCTCTAGCGGAGTGCGCGAAGTCTGCGCTTGTCGCTGGTTTTTGCGGCAAATCGACACGCAGGAACCTAAACTTTAAGGTGTCGGCCTAGTCGAAATGGCTTTTGTCATTGCCAAACATTCAAACAAGAACTTGTACAAGTTGAAGGGTAAGATCGGCGCATGAAAAAAAACTCTAACAAAAGCAGCTCATCTTCCGCCGCCGCCGATGCGGCGTATCGGATCGCCAAACGCCGCGTAGTCGAAGACACCTCCGGCCCCGCATCTTCCGGCGCGGATCACACGCCGCCTGCAGAGCGCTCAAAACGCGCGCAGCGTGCAGAAGCCCTTGCCAAAGCCGCCACGCACTATTCGCCTTCAGAACGCAACAAACGCGGCGTGTCCTTCGACGCACCACCGCGCAACCGCCACGGCATTACGCCGGATGCGCCGAAAAACAAACGTCGACGCCCGCCTGCGAGCGAACCCGATTTGGCGCAACTAGCGCTGGTGACGCCGAACGAACACGCGGTCAAACGCCCTGCGCCGCGCGTATTGACGGCTATTCGTATTATTGGCGGCAGCCTGCGCAATTCCAAAATCCTCGTCCCCGACCAGCCTGGTGTGCGGCCCACGCCAGATCGGGTGCGCGAAACGCTGTTCAATTGGCTAACGCCGATTTTGCCCGGCGCACGCGTATTGGATCTTTTTGCCGGCACCGGCGCGTTGGGCATTGAAGCGATCAGCCGAGGTGCTGCATTTGCCGAATTCGTGGAAAGTGACCCCACGCTGTGTGCCAAATTGAACGTTGAGCTCGCGCGTTTGAAAATTGCAGATCAGGGCCGAGTAACGCGCGCCGCCGTGCCGGGGCCAAACGCCTTGGCGCATACGCCAGTTGACATTGTTTTTCTGGACCCGCCGTTTAGCACGGATCTTTGGCTGACCAGCTTGGCCGCGATTGCAAGTTCGGGCGTACTAAAAGCGGGCGGCGTGGTCTATTTAGAAGCGCCGGTGGAAATGACGCTGACAGCGGCTTGGCAGCCACTGAAACAAAGTAAAGCCGGTGCGGTACATTTTGGTTTGTATCGCTATCTGCCGCCGCAAACTACCGGAGCCGTTTGATGCCGATTTTCCGACCATTAATTTTGGCGCTCGCGTGCCTAGTCATAAGCAACCCCAGCGCCGCGCAAGCGCTCGTTGTGGCAAACGCTCCGGAAGCCGTGTTGGCGGAGCTGGTGCCCGATTGGTTTTTTAGTGATGGCTTGGAATTTACAATGCCCAGCGCGCTGATCCGAACCACAAGTCTAAAAATCCGCGATCCGCACTTTTTTGCGCCAGTATTCCCGCCGTTTGTGTGCCCAGATTTTACCGATAACGATATTCCTGGGCAGCCCAATAGCGCGGTCAATAACCAAATCAATTTGACCCTAACCACCGATAGCGACAGCGATGGCTTTTTGGATTCCAGCCCACTTTGGATTTTTCAAAATGCGCTTACCGGACCGCAAATACGCCGTTTTGATACCGCCAATGGCCAATGCAGCGCGCCGTTAGCCAGCAGCACTTGCACGTTTCCCACCACAACAGTCGCCGATACCTATGCGGTGATCAACGGCGGCGCCGACAGCTGCTTTAGTCCAATTGCCAGCACCACGGGCGGCTACACACCCAGTGTCGCCAGCGTTGCCCCGCCCTGTTGGTTGGGCGCGGCAAAACCACAAGCGAGCTTGAATTTTAATGGCGTTGCGGTACCGTTGTTTGGCGTTCGCACCGGCGGCGCAGTCACAGCGGCCGATGGCCCGATCGGACGCGTGATGATGCGGGGTTTTCTGCGCGAATCGGATGCTGATGCGACGTTGTTGCCAATGAATTTACCACTAGTTGGTGGGCGGCCGGTTTCGGTATTGCTGAAAGGCGGCACCGGTAGTTGCGCCACTGGCTCAGACAAAGACACGCTGGATGGCGTCGTTGGCTGGTGGTTTTACATGGAACAAACCATAGCGAGCGTGCCGATTACGCCTTAAATATCTTTACGTTAGCGCGCCACTGGGCTAACTAGTGCTTACGGCAAATTCGGCGGCAGCGACAAAGTGCGCCGAATTTCATCGGAAACAAAGCCCACCGCGCCGCAATTGCGTGCGCCGGGAATCACTGCGGTATCGAACAGTTCCTCAACTGGCCCGTCAATGCGCAACTCGTGCACCACATCGCCGCGCTTGAGATCAATCACCTGCACCGCACAGCGCGCCGAAACGCCGCGTTTGATCAGGTTTTCGTCCAGCGCCAAATCGCTGAAGCTGCGATTTTGGCGTGGCTTGGATAAGCCGACGATGGCGAAATCGCCGACAAACGATAAGCCGCGCAAAAACCCCGGGCAAAATGCCAACACCTCGAACTTGCCCGTGGCCACATCGACCGTGCCAAACTCGCCACTGCCGGCATTGAGCAGATACAAGCGCCCGCGATACCAACGTGGCGAATGCGGCATCGACAGTGCGCCACACACAGTCTCGTTACTGGCCACATCAATCAACAAACCCCCGCTGCGCCGATGTTCGCGCCAGCCTTCATTGGCATCGCTGCGGCCCACGCAAGTGACAAATGCCGGTGCGCCATCGCGCATTGCCAGCCCATTCAAGTGGCAGCGGTCTTCCGCCGCGTATTTAGAAACAAAGTTCGGCTTCCAAATTGGCTTGAAACTGTATTTGGCATCGGGCCGCGCCAAACAAGAGAACAAGGTGCTAACGAAAATCGGCTCGCCATTGGCGTCCACACCGACATCATGCACATCGATATCGCCCGTGGTGTAAGCCAGCTGCGGCACATAATAACGGTCCAGTTCACCGTGTTTGTCGCCCGGCAGCAGCGCATTTTCAAAGCGCCAGAGTTGCCAGAGCGTGGCAATCCAAAGCGTTTGATCATGCACCGCCAAGCCCATGACCCGCGCCAGATTGCGATTAAAAACCGCCAACTCACCACGCGCGTTCAAGCCGATAAAAAAAACCTTGCCAGCCTGATAGGTGGTAAATGCGATGCTGGTGTTTTGCTCCGCCAGCCAAGACACCATCAAACGCGAAGCGGTGATCTCGACATTGGCATTGGCGCTCAGCTGCGGCGCAAGTGGACTTGAATCAGGCTGGGTCATTACTCAAAGCCATTCTTGAAAATGGCATTGCCGATCAGCGGATCGCCAAACACCACATAACTACTGCCGGAAGCGTCACCGTTAGGATCGGCTGCGGGCGCACCGATGATCAGATCGCCCCGGCCATCGCCATTGACATCCCCCGCTGCAGCAACGGAGCGGCCGCTGAAGTCACCGAGTGCCACGCCATCGAGCCGAAATCCCGTGCTGCCATTGAGGCTGGACAAATTGATTGCGGATGCGAATCCCGTGCTGCGGCCAAACACCACGTAGCTACTACCGGAAAAGTTGCCGTTGGGATCAGCTTCAAAAGCGCCAATGATCAAATCGCCACGGCCATCGCCATTGACATCCCCCGCCGCCGCAACCGAGAGGCCACTGCGGTCGTCTGTTGCAACGCCATCGAGCCGAAATCCGGTGCTGCCATTGAGGCTGGACAAATTGATTGCGGCTGGGAATCCGGTGCTACGGCCAAACACGACATAGCTGCTGCCGGAATCAAGACCGTTGGGATCTGCACCATACGCGCCGATAATCAGATCGCTACGGCCATCGCCATTGACATCCCCTGCCGCAGCCACAGAGCGGCCACTGCGGTCGCCTGCTGCCACCCCATCTAGCCGAAATCCTGTGCTGCCATTGAGGCTGGACAAATTGATTGCGGCTGGGAATCCGGTGCTGCGGCCAAACACGACATAGCTGCTGCCGGACTCAAGGCCGTTGGGGTCGGCTTCGTACGCGCCGATAATTAGATCGCCACGGCCATCGCCATTGACATCCCCTGCCGTTGCTACGGAGAGGCCACTGAGGTCGAACTCGGCCACGCCATCCAGCCGAAATCCCGTGCTGCCATTGAGGCTGGACAAATTGATTGCGGGGCCAAATCCGGTGCTGCGGCCAAACACGACATAGCTGCTGCCAGAATTATTACCACTGGGATCGGCTTCGTGCGCGCCGATGATCAGATCGCCACGGCCATCGCCATTGATATCTCCCGCCGACGCTACACAGACGCCGCTGTCGTCGCCCGCTGCTACGCCATCCAGGCGAAACCCGGTGCTGCCGTTAAGGCTGGATAATTCGATTGAGGGACCAAATCCCGTACTGCGGCCAAACACCACATAACTGCTGCCGGACCTTTCGCCGTTGGGATCCGCACCATTCGCACCAATGATCAGATCGCCAAGGCCATCGCCATTGACATCCCCCGCCGCCGCAACAGATCGGCTGCTGTAGTCGTACTCTGCCACCCCATCCAGCCGAAATCCGGTACTGCCATTGAGGCTGGCCAGATTGATCGAGGCGGCAAACCCGGTGCTGCGGCCAAACACCACGTAACTGCGGCCGGGATCGCTGTCTATTTGTCCAGCGCCAATGATCAGATCACCGCGACCATCGCCATTGATATCGCCCGCTGCTGCAACGGATCGGCCGCTGAAGTCGTTCGCTGCCACGCCATCCAAGCGAAAGCCATTGCCGCCATTCAGTGCAGAAAGTTGCACCACCTGGGCCTGGGCTACGCCAACAAACAATGCGCCAGAAAAAAGCGCCACTTGAATGGCTAGACTGAGGGCTGATTTTGAAAATGGACGTATTGGCATAAATTATCTCGCGGTTTTCCGCAGGTGGTTCGAGTTTGATGCGAGAGACTTTAACCCAAAAGCACTGGTTGACTGCTGGATTACGGGGTCAATTCAAGCTGGGCCATTACTCAAAACCATTCTTGAAAGCGGTAAGTCCAAGAGATCTCCCGCTTTCTTGCAGGCTTGTCGCCGCCGCCCGTTCTTGACCAATCCGCTGTTATTCGAAGCCATCCCGAAACAACGGCGGTTCGACGCTAGCGAAGCGCTGCAAGATGAAACTGCGGGCTTGGGCGTATTCGGCTTCTTGCAACTGATGACCACCGGTCGGCGCACGTACGAAGATCGAGTCGACGCCAGCGCTCTGCAAAGCATCGAAAAGACGTTGACTTTGTGGCCACGGCACGACCGGATCGTTATTGGCATGCCCGATCCATATCGGCGGATCGGCGGCGTCCACCTGTAGCACCGGATTGGCCAGATTCGCTTGCGCGACGCACTGCGGCCACGGTGCCATGGGGTTGCTCAAGTTGCTCAAGATCGCGCCCATGCCCTGGGCACCGCAACCGATAAAAGCTGAGTGCGCGGTATTCGGCGCATCCCAGCCGCTGGCGTTGAATCCGGCCAGGGTGGCGTCGACGCCCATCCGCAGTAGATCGCTGGGGCCAAAGGCCACGATCGCCAGTTGCACGGCGCTGGCGGTGCCCAGGTTGTTGCCGACGCTGCCCTCCAAAGCGGCATTGCCGTTCGACAAGGCCGCAAGACTGGTCAGATGTGCGCCAGCCGAACTACCCCATAACGCGAAACGCTGCGGGTCTAGACCATAAGTCGCCGCGTTGGCGCGCAGAAAACGAATCGCCGCCTTGACGTCATGCGCGGCGGCCGGAAAGATCACTGCGCTCATGCCGCCGTACAGACTCGCATCCTGCGCATTGACCAAGCGGTAGTTGATGCTGGCCAGCGCGATGCCCTGACTCAACAGCGGTAGCATCGCGGGCTGGATCACATCCTTGTTGCCGCTGGTCCAGCCGCCGCCGTGCACGAAGATCACCAGCGGGCGGACGCTCGCGGGCGCGCTCGGCAGGTACAAATCCAACCGCAGCGGCTGGCCGTTAACTTGTGCGTATGCGACATTGGCCACTGACGGCGCTTGCGCCATTGCAATGCTCCAGGTCGTCAACAACAACAGTCCAAGCAGCAATGCGCGCATCAGACGACTCCTTGTTGCGCACCCGGAAAACAGTCGCGACTGAGTGCGGATTTTGAAAATTGGTGCAGTTGCATAGATCATCTCCTGCTTTTTGAACGCGTGGTTAGGGCTTGATGCGGATGACTTTAACCTAAAAACACCGGTTGATCGCTAGATTACGGGTCATTTTGAAGTGGGGTGCGCGGGCAGAACCGCGCAACCCGCCGCGTGCCGATCATGCCTTGAGCCTTGTACCTTTACGCCAGTTCCGGCCATGCTGAGGCATCGAGCGTTTCACGATAAGTCCGAAGCTGCATTTTGATTTAGATCAATTGTGCGGAACTGGAAAATTAAATCTGAAAGCTAGACGCTGTAAACCTTGTTGCAACCCGATCAAGCTATGCTTTGGCCTAGCCAAACTTATAGCCCTTCACTTCAGCCTTCACCGACAAACTCCCATGGCAAACGTATACATCCCGGTTTCACTCGGGGAACTCGTGGATAAGATCACGATTTTAGAAATCAAACGCAGCAAAATTACCGACGAAAGCAAGCTACGCAATGTGCTGCGTGAACTGGATTTGCTCGAACACATTTGGCAAGTGAGTAAATTTGATCGCGCCCTGATTGAGGCTGAATGGCTGCAATTGCGCGCCGTCAATGAAGGGCTTTGGGGCATTGAAGATCGCAAGCGGCTGAAAGAGGCGGCGGCCAGTTTTGATCAAGAATTCATTGCGCTGGCACGCTCGGTGTATTTTGAAAATGACAAGCGTGCGGCGATCAAACGCAAAATCAATGAAATACTGGGCTCGGATATCGTTGAAGAGAAAAGCTACGCGACTTATGCGGCGAGCGGCGCGCCTGGGCCACGGGTCTAATGATTATGTCCAGCGGAATTTCCCCTGACCCATTCATTCCATGTGATCTTTTGATCGAGCCGCGCTGGCTGATTCCGGTCGTACCCGAAGGCGCGGTCTATACTGACTACGCAATTGCGGTTACTGGCTCGACGATAGTCGCGATCGGCCCGACGCATGAATTGCGCGCACGCTACCAAGCCGCGCAGCACGTCGAGTTGCCCGAGCACGCACTGATGCCTGGCTTGGTCAATAGCCACACCCACGCGGCGATGAGTCTAATGCGTGGCATAGCGGACGATTTACCGCTAATGCGCTGGTTAGCTGAGCACATTTGGCCAGCGGAAGCGAAACATATCAGCCCGGAATTCGTGCGTGATGGCGTGCGCTTAGCCATTGCCGAGCAGCTTTGCGGTGGTGTCACCACCATGCAAGATATGTATTTTTTCTCAGAAGTGGTGGCGGAAACGGCGAACGCGATGGGCATGCGCGCGGTGGTGGGTGCGATCGTGCTGGAGTTCCCTTCCGCCTATGCTGCAAATGCGGATGCGTATTTTGCCAAGGGCTTGGCGCTGGCTGAGCGCTATCAAAAGCATCCGCTGATCTCGGTCGCGTGGGCACCGCATGCGCCTTACACCGTCAGCGATGCATCCTTTGCCCGAGTACATCGCTTGAGTGAGCAGCTAAATCTAGGCGTGCACTGCCATATCCACGAAACCGCTGGTGAAGTCGCGGATAGCGTGGCGCAATTTGGTATGCGCCCACTCGCGCGCTTGGACAAACTTGGCTTACTGAACTCGCGCCTGAGCGCGGTGCATATGACCCAGCTCACGAGCGATGAAATTAAGCGGCTAAGTGCAACCGGTGTCAGTGTGCTGCATTGTCCGGAAAGCAATTTGAAGCTAGCCAGCGGTTTTTGCCCAGCGCAGGCTTTGCTGGATGCGGGCGTAAATTTGGCGCTGGGAACCGATGGTTGCGCCAGTAATAACGATCTGGATTTGCTCGGCGAACTAAAAACAGCGGCACTGCTTGCAAAAGGCGTTGCGGGCGATGCTACCGCACTGAATGCGGCGCGCGCGCTGACGATGGCGACTTTGGGCGGTGCAAAGGCGCTGGGTTTGGCAGATCAAATTGGCAGCTTGACGCCTGGCAAGCAGGCTGATTTGGTGGCGATGCGTTTCGATGAGTTTGATGCTTTGCCGGTTTACAACCCGATTTCGCACATTGTATATGCTAGCCATCGCCGCCAAGTCAGCGATGTTTGGGTGGCAGGAACAGCGCGCGTGCGCGGCGGGATTTTGCTTAATGTGGACTGCAAAGCGCTGGCCGCGAACGCCAGAGTTTGGGGTGCGCGCATTGCGGGTGCAAATGGACTAGCTTCATGAGCGACACGGCAGAAATTAATACTAAAAATGTCAGTACAACTGAGCTGAATCACTTCGCAAGCCTGAGCGCGCGCTGGTGGGATCCAGAAGGCCCGTCGCGACCGCTGATGGCGCTCAACCCGGTGCGCTTGGCCTTCATTGAGCAAATGTTGCAGGCGCAAAAACGCACACTGAAAGGTTTGCGCACGCTCGATGTGGGCTGCGGCGGCGGCCTTTTGAGCGAGGCCATGGCGCAAGCGGGTGCCGACGTTATAGGCGTGGATCTTTCGCCCGAATTACTGGAAGTGGCGAAATTACATGCGCTCGGTTCGGGGCTGACCGGCGTGGAGTATCAGCTGCGAAGCGCCGAAGACATCGCGCAAATACAGCCAGAGCAATTTGATTTGGTCACCTGTATGGAAATGCTCGAACACGTGCCCGAGCCGGAATCGGTGCTGGACGCGTGCGTCAAACTGCTCAAGCCTGGCGGTTTATTGGTGCTTTCCACTTTGAATCGAACGCCCAAAGCCTTCGCGCTGGGCATCGTCGCGGCGGAATATGTTTTCAACTTGGTGCCCAAAGGCACGCACAGTTACGCACAATTTCTCAAGCCCGCCGAAATCGCGCGCGTGCTGCGCGTGCGCGGCATGGAAATCACCGCGTTGAAAGGCATGCAATACGCACCGCTGAGCAATACCGCACGCTTGAATGACGACAGCTCGGTCAATTTTATTTTGGCGGCGATCAAACCGTCAGCCTCATGAAATTTGCCCCACCGAAGGCCGTGTTGTTTGATTTGGATGGCACCTTGGTCGATAGCGCCGGCGATCTGATGGCCGCACTGAGCCACGTGCGCAAAATTATCGGCTTGACTGAGCCCACGCCTGCGCATGCGGCGAATTTTGTTTCCGGCGGCGCGGCGGCGATGATGCGTGCGGGCTTGCCGCCCGATTGGCATGGCGAAATCGAGCGCTTGCGCGATGATTTTCTAGCCTATTACGCGCAAAACATCTGCGTACATTCAAAACTTTACCCAGGTGCGATCGAGTTATTTGGCCGCTTAAACGAACAAGGTATCGCGTGGGGCATCGTGACGAATAAGCCGATTGCGCTGGCGCGTCAACTAACCCGCGCGCTCAAACTTGAACACGCCGCAATGTTAGGCGGTGACAGCCTCGCCTTGAAAAAACCCGACCCGGCACCGCTGCTAGCGGCGTGTCAACAGTTGGGCATTGCGCCGGAAAATACCTGGATGGTGGGGGATGATCCACGTGATATTCAGGCCGGTCAGCGCGCCGGTTGTCCGGTTACTATTGCCTGTGCGTTTGGTTATTTGGGCGACAGCCTGCCGATTGAACAATGGGGTGCGAGTTGGATTGCGAACTCGCTTTCGGAACTGCGGCTTTAGAGCTAGATTGCTTCGCTGCGCTTTCCATGAACCTCGCGGAAAAATGTATCGTCATTGCGAACGCAGTGAAGCAATCTCGTCGTTTAAAACTATTCCTCGCGCCCCAGCTCCTCATCCGTCGGCAGCGACTGCCCAGTAAACGCGTGCAGAAAAGCCTCGACTAATAGCTCGCTAATCGTTGCGTGGCGCAGGCTTTTGATCTGGCGGCGTGTGCGTTCGTCGATCACGATTTTTAGCACATGCGTCGGAATCGTCACCGTGACTTTCTTGGTTTCTTCGGCGCGCTTGCCGCGCTCGACGTAGGGATTCACGAACTTTTGCTGTGCCATATCTTGCTCCCATCGCTGAACGCCGCATTAGGCAGCCACACTAAGCTGATTGGTAGTACCTGTCAAATGACTTGACGACTAGATGTTTAGACGTCTATTCTTGTTGCTAACAGACGTCTAAACGTTTGAAGCGCTACACCGCTCAATATTTGAAGCATCATCTCTTTACTAATCAAGGAAGCTGCCATGACCGAAACTGCGAACCAAGCCCCAACTCAAGCACCCGCGCTGCGTTTTGAAACCCTGCAATTACACGCTGGGCAAGCACCCGCACCGGGCACCAACGCGCGCGCAGTGCCGATCTATCAAACCACCAGCTACACCTTTAACTCCGCCGAACACGGTGCCAATCTGTTTGGCCTGAAGGAATTCGGCAATATCTACACGCGCATCATGAATCCCACGACGGACGTGTTTGAGCAGCGCATCGCAGCCCTTGAAGGCGGTGTTGCTGCCGTCGCGACTGCATCCGGCCAGGCCGCACAACTATTAGCGATCACCACCATTGCGCAAGCCGGGGACAATATCGTTTCCACCAGCCAGCTTTACGGCGGCACCTACAATCAATTTAAGGTGTCCCTGCCGCGCTTGGGCATCCAAGTTAAATTTGCTGACGGCGATGACGTGGAAACTTTTCGCGCGTTGATTGATGACAACACCAAAGCGCTGTATGTGGAAACCATTGGCAACCCGGGCGCGAATGTGCCGGATTTTCTGAAGCTCAGTGCGCTTGCGCATGAACACGGCATTATTTTGATTGTTGATAACACCTTTGGTGCGGGTGGTTTTTTATGCAAGCCGATTGAATTTGGTGCAGACATTGTGGTGGCCAGCGCGACCAAATGGATTGGTGGCCACGGCACCGCGATTGGTGGTGTGATTGTCGACGCCGGAAAGTTTGACTACGGTCAATTGCATCAAGGCAAGGCGAAATATCCGTTGTTTAGCGAGCCATCGCCGTCCTATCACGGCTTGGTTTTCTCGGACACCTTTGGCCCCAAAGGCCCGTTTGGCAATATCCAGTTTGCGATTCGCGCGCGGGTTGAGGGCTTACGTGATTTCGGCGCGAGCCAGAGCCCGTTTAACTCGTTTTTGCTGATTCAAGGTTTAGAAACCTTGAGTCTGCGCGTTGAGCGGCACCAACAAAATGCGCATCAACTGGCGCATTGGCTACGTGCGCATCCGCAGGTTGCCAAAGTAAACTATTTGGGATTTAGCGATCATGCTAACCACCTGCGCGCGAAAAAATATCTGCGTCATGGCTTTGGCTCGGTGTTTACTTTGGAATTGAGCGGTGGCTTTGAAGCCGCCAGCAAATTGATTGATTCGCTCAAGCTCGTCAGCCATGTCGCCAATGTGGGTGATGCGAAAACGCTGATTATCCAGCCCTCCGCCACCACGCATCAGCAGCTCAGCGCGGCTGAGCAACTGCAAAGCGGCGTCACGCCGGGTTTGGTGCGCATCTCGGTCGGCATTGAGCACATCGAAGACATTATTGGCGATTTTGCGCAAGCGCTGGATAAGTTGAGCCGCAACGTCGTTAACGCCGAAAAGCTGGCAGCCTAAGCGCCGTATGTCCCATCTTGACGCCCGCCCGGCTGCTGCCCCACCTGAAAAGCGTGCGCCCGATATCGCCGGGTACATACCCAACAGCGTGCAGCACTACACGCCAGAGTTGCCATTTTTATTGGCCTCGGGCGTGTCAATAGCGCGTGCCACGGTGGGCTATCAAAGCTGGGGAACATTGAATGCCGCGGGTGACAATGCGATTTGGGTTTGCCACGCGCTAACCGGCAGCAGTGATGTGGAAAATTGGTGGCCAGAACTGTTTGGCCTTGGCAAGGCGCTGGATCCCTCGCGTGATTTCATCGTTTGCGCCAACGTGCTCGGCGGCTGTTACGGCAGCGCCGGGCCGCACACCCACGGTGGCGCTGACTTTCCTGAGATCAGCGTCAGCGATATCGTGCAACATCAGCATCTGCTAGCGCAGCATTTAGGTATTGCAAAAATCAAGCTGGTGTTGGGTGGTTCGATGGGCGGCTTTCAAGCGCTGGAATGGGCGCTGCGCTACCCCAGCGTGGTGCAGCGTTTGGCGTTGATTTCCACCAGTTATCGGCAACCGGCGCAGGCGATTGCGCTCAGCAGTTTGCAGTGTGCACAAATCGAGCGCGACCCAAAATTTTTGGCAGGCCGTTATGCCGCAGATGAAGCCCCCAGTGAAGGTTTAGCGCTGGCGCGTCAAATCGGGCATTTGAGCTATCGCTGCAGCAGCGAATTAGACGCGCGCTTTGATCGCGAACGTGATGCCAATGGCGAGTTTCAAGTGAATCGCTATCTGGCACATCAGGGTAATAAACTGATTCAGCGTTTCGATGCCAATAGCTATTTGCGGCTCAATCGCGCGATGAATAATTTTGACGCGTGTAGTGGCCGGGGCGAACCGCGCTTTGCCTTGGGCAAGCTCAACATCCCGGCGCTGATCGTTGCGGTTGATTCTGACTGGCTGTACCCGCCCAGCGAACAAGCGCGCTTGGCGGCGCTACTTCCCAATGCCGCGCATATCTCGATTAACTCCAATTCCGGCCATGACGGTTTTTTGCTCGACGCGGTCAAGTTTGAGCCGGCTTTGCGCGCATTGGTCAATGACGCCGTTTCAATCCGGCAGCACGCCAAGCAATCCCGGCCGGTGGAGCAATCCAGATCGCCCGGGTTTGAGCTGGGATTTCACGTTTAATCCTGACCCAAATAATCCCAATAACCGCACCTTGACTGCGTTTTGCTATGGTTTTGCATCGCCCCAGCCGCCACCTTCGTCACCGATATTGCCCTTGTCGCCGACCGTGCCCGCTGGCGAGCCGATTTGGTACATCAGCAACAGCGTGCAATACGATACGAATAGCTGGCAAGCGCCGCTGTATCGTGCGGCGCTCACAAATGTGGTTTATGCCTTAAGACGCCGACTTAAAGTACAGCGATCTACGCTTCGCGATGTGATGGAGAAGTTGGAACAGCCTAGGTGAGAGCTAGCAATGCTGAGGCGCTAAGCAACACTTGAGAAGAGATCTAGCAGTCTGAATCAACGCCAACAATTCCGGCGTGAAACTTGATTGCGGAGCGTTTGCGCTTGCGGAAAAACTTCACGCACCCTATAGTCGCTTTCTAACCGGTGCGGGGTGGAGCAGTCTGGCAGCTCGTCGGGCTCATAACCCGAAGGTCGTAGGTTCAAATCCTGCCTCCGCTACCAACGTTAGAAGCAAGCTACAAGTTTTCGGAAGGGCAGCAGCAAGTTTTCAGCGGTTGCTTGGAGCGCACGGAAGCGCTCGTCTTTTTGGATTAATCCTCAATTCGCTTTAACGAAACGAGTGTAGATTCACAGAAGAAATAAATGGGCCTAGCGCCCTTTTTTTTCGAGTTAAGATTGTTCGAGGGCCGGTTGGCCCTTTTTTATTGCCTCTGATTTACTGACCATTGCTTTATTCGTTTTTGTCTATTCCCGCCCTTGAGTTTGAACGCCGTGCAAGCTACCGACCGTAAAACACAGCTAGAAAATGCCCTGCGCCCCATCGCAGAAGCGCTCGGCTATGAGTTTTGGTCGCTTGAGTTGGTGCAAAGCCGTGGCATCAGCATTTTGCGCGTCTATATTGAGCTGACTGAGCGCCACATTCGAGTGGAAGATTGCGCCAAGGTTTCGCGCGCGCTTAGCGAAAAACTCGATGAAATTGATCTCATTTCTGAAGACTACACCTTAGAAGTTTCGTCACCCGGGCTTGAGCGCCCACTGGTGACGGCGTCGCATTTTGCGCGTGCGCTGGGTGAGGAAGTCAAAGTTGAAACCTTTTTGCCGCGTGATGGCCGCAAACGCTATCGTGCGTTCCTGACCGCAGTGTCGGGCGATGAAATTACGCTTGAGTTTGAGAAAAAAACGGTGCAGTTGCGTGTTGCAGAAATTTCCAAAGCGCACGTGATTCCCGATTTCTCGAAACCGCACGTGCCGCGCCCTGGCGATGCATTGTTGGATTTAGATGATGGCCCTATTGAAGGGGCTGATGTCGATGCGGACGAAGCTTAATTCCAATAAAATTTAGTACCTCAATGTATTTGCCGTAACCCATCTGCTTTTTACATAGGATGGTCTTTCTATATAGTGTGTCTGCATACACCTGCGCGACGTTTTTCGGAGTGTCTTTTATGAGTAGTGTACTTATGAGTAAAGTGTCATGAGCAAAGAAATGCTTCTAGTTGTTGAAGCCATGGCCAATGAAAAGAGCGTTTCGCGTTCTGTGGTCTATGAAGCGCTTGAGTGTGCTTTGGCTTCGGCGGCGAAAAAAACCAGCGGCGACGAGATCGCGGCACGGGTTTCGATCAATCGCAATACCGGCGTGTATGAAACTTTCCGGCGCTGGGAAATTGTCGCGGATGATGTGCGCATGGAAAATCCACAGGCGCAAATTCGCTTGATGGATGCGCTCGATGTGCAGCCCGATGCGCAAATCGGCGGTTTTATTGAAGAGCCGATGGAAAATCCAGAATTGGGCCGTATTGGCGCGCAAACCGCGAAACAAGTTATTTTGCAGCGTGTGCGTGAAGCCGAGCGCCAATTGGTCGTCGATCGCTTTATTGATCGTAAAGGTGAATTGATTACCGGCACTGTCAAACGCATTGAGCGCGGCAATGTTTATGTGGATATGGGCGAAAACGCCGAAGCGATGATCCCGAAAGAACGCACGATTCCACGCGAATCTATTCGTGTGGGTGACCGTATTCGTGGCTTGCTGTATGACATTCGCGCCGAAATTCGTGGCCCGCAGCTGTTCGTATCGCGCACGGCACCAGAATTCATGATTGAGCTGTTTCGCCTAGAAGTGCCGGAAGTGGGCCAAGGCTTAGTCGAAATTAAAGGTTGTGCACGTGATGCCGGTGATCGCGCGAAAATGGCGGTACGTGCAAAAGATCAGCGCACAGATCCTATTGGCGCATGCATTGGTATGCGTGGCGCACGCGTGCAAGCAGTTACCAATGAATTGAATGGCGAACGCGTCGATATCGTGCTTTGGAATGACAATGCTGCGCAGTTTGTGATCAATGCGATGGCGCCGGCTGAAGTGCAGTCGATTATTCAGGATGAAGAAAATCATTCGATGGACATTGCGGTTGCTGAAGACAAACTCTCGCAAGCGATTGGCCGTGGCGGTCAAAACGTACGTTTGGCCAGCAAGCTGACCGGTTGGGCACTGAATGTGATGACCCAGGCGCAAGCGCAAACTAAGAGCGAAAGCGAATCGAATGCCACCCGTGCGATGTTTATTGAGCGCTTGGATATTGACGAAGAAATTGCCAATATTTTGGTGCAGGAAGGCTTCTCGACCGTGGAAGAAGTTGCCTACGTGCCTGCGAGTGAATTGTTGGGCGTGGAAGAGTTTGACGAAGCTTTGGTCGAAGAATTACGTGCCCGCGCCCGCGATTCGTTGCTAAACCAATTGATTGCACAAGAAGAAGCGGTTGACGGTAATCCCTCCGAAGACTTGCTTGGCTTGGAAGGAATGGATCAGGACACCGCTTTCGCACTTGCGGCGAAGGGCATTAAGACCAAAGAAGAGCTGGCAGAACTGGCAACCGACGAATTGTTGGAGTTGGTGGAAATGTCGGCAGAGCAGGCGGCGGCATTGATCATGGCGGCGCGCGCTGAGTAGATTTGTATTGAAAAATGAACATCACGTTTATGCTTAATTTTTTTTGCCAGGGCAAAACAAATTTTGAGTTCTAGACTCACCAATGTATTGAGATTCGCCAGGAGCACACCATGGCCGGCATGACCGTTCAACAACTCGCCCAATTGCTCAACCTTCCGGTTGAACGCTTGCTTGTACAATTTAAAGATGCAGGGCTGAAGCCCTCTTCGGCTAGTTCCGAGGTGAATCCTGCGGAAAAGGTCAAGCTGTTGGAGTTTTTGCGCACCGCGCATGGCAAAGCGAGCACCGGCAGCGACGTCAGTGCCCCTGCGCAAATTACGCTCAAGCGTAAGACTGTCAACGAATTGCCGGTATCTCCAGGCGGTGGCGGCAAAACTTTGCACAGCAACAAAACTGTTAGCGTCGAAGTACGCCAAAAGCGCACCTACGTGCAGCGTGGTGCCGTTCCTGATGCGAATAGCGAGCATGATCTCGAACGCGCTGATGCGATTCGCAAATTGGGTGAATCCAAATTGCGTGCGGAATCCGAGCAAATGATTCGTCGTGATCAAGATGCACGCCGCAACTCAGAAGAAGCCAAGCAGCTGATCGAAGATAATCGCCGCCGGGGTATCCATGTTGAGGAAGTCGTCAAGCCGGTTGAGGTTGCGCCCGTTGCCGAAGTAAAAGTGGCTGAAGCACCGACATCGGTGGTTGAAGCACCCGCTGGCGTGCAAGCGCCGGAAAGCGCTGCAGTTAGCACTGCTACCGCGACCACTCAAGAAGCACCCGAACGCGCCGCAACACCTGAGCGTGTTGAAGCGCCACCTCGGCCAAGTTATCCGCCGCGTACCGCGCCGCCAGCCGGTGGTTATCCGCCGCGTACCGCGCCGCCAGCGGGTGGTTATCCGCCACGTACCGGAGCACCCGCTGGTGGTTATCCGCCACGTACCGGTGCGCCAGCGGGCGGTTATCCGCCACGCACGGGTGCGCCAGCGGGTGGTTATCCGCCGCGCACGGGTGCGCCAGCCGGTGGTTATCCGCCGCGTACAGGCGCACCAGGTGCCGCAGCCGTACCCGGCGCACCGCGCAATTTGGGGCCAAATTCTGCGCCGCTGAATGAACGAAAGAACAATTACGGCAAAAACGCGCCGAAGGGCAAAGCCGCAGGTGCAGCGCCAGCGCGCGGCCGGGACGATAGCGGCACGCCAAGTTATGACTTAGGCCAGCTGCATTTAGCGGACGGCGCGACGCGTCGGCCCAAACGCCGCGCCAAAGGGCCGCGTGATTTGGTGCGCGGTGCGCAAAACGCCGCCACCGGGCCGCACGCATTCTCCAAACCTACTGCACCAGTGACACGTGATGTTGCGGTCGGTGAATCGATTCAAGTCGGTGAATTGGCCAGTTTGCTGGCAGTAAAAACCGGCGAAGTGATCAAGTGCTTGATGAAAATGGGCGTAATGGCCACGATCAATCAGATTATTGATCATGACACCGCATCCTTGGTCGCGGAAGAATTGGGCCACGTGGTCACGCGTGCAGTGGATACCGACGTTGAAACCACCTTGATTGCAGCGCAATCGGATGAAGTGACTGAGCCGCGTCCGCCGGTTGTGACGATCATGGGCCACGTCGATCATGGTAAAACCAGCTTGCTCGATTACATTCGCCGCACCAAAGTTGCCTCAGGTGAAGCCGGTGGCATTACCCAACATATTGGCGCTTATCACGTCACCACGCCGAAAGGCGTTATTACCTTCCTCGATACCCCGGGCCACGCCGCGTTTACCTCGATGCGTGCGCGCGGTGCAAAATTAACCGACATTATCGTGTTGGTGGTTGCCGCCGACGATGGCGTGATGCCGCAAACGATCGAAGCGATCAAACACGCGAAAGCAGCGGGCGTGCCGTTGATCGTTGCGGTGAATAAGATGGATAAAGCCGACGCCGATCCAGAACGCGTCAAACAAGGCTTGTTGCAACATGAAGTCGTGCCGGAAGAATTCGGTGGCGATGTGCAGTTCATCCCATTGAGCGCCAAAACCGGTATGGGCGTGGACACGCTGCTGGAAAATATTTCGGTACAAGCCGAAGTGATGGAATTGCGAGCCGCAACTTTGGGCCGCGCACGTGGCACGGTGGTGGAATCCTCGCTCGACAAGGGGCGCGGTACGGTTGCGACGATTTTGGTGCAGTCCGGTACTTTGAAGAAAGGCGACGTGATGTTGTGCGGTACCCAGTGGGGCCGTGTGCGCGCTATGTTTGATGAAACCGGGCGCCAAATTACCGAAGCTGGCCCGTCTATTCCGGCCGTTGTGGTCGGTTTGCAAGGTACGCCGAATGCCGGTGATGACTTTATGGTGTTGGCAAACGAGCGGATGGCGCGCGATGCCGCACTTGAGCGCGAAAACAAAATTCGCGATCAGCGCCTAACCCGCAGCTCAGCTGGCAAGCTGGAAGACATGTTCAGTCAAATGACCGCAGTCGACGTCAAAACGTTGAATATTTTGGTCAAGGCCGATGTCCAAGGCTCGGTTGAAGCCCTGCGCGAAAGCTTAATCAAACTAGCAACAGCGGACATCAAGGTCAATGTGATCAGTTCCGGCGTGGGCGGTATTACCGAAAGCGACGCGTCGCTCGCGGTATCAGCAAAAGCCTTGGTCATTGGCTTTAACGTACGTGCCGATGCTAGTGCGCGTAAGGTGTTGAGCGACGGTGGCGTTTCCTTGAACTACTACTCGATCATCTATGAGGCGATTGACCATGTACGCGGCACCTTGACCGGTTTGCTGGGTAATGAAATCAAAGAGGTTATTTTGGGCACCGCACAGGTTCGCGATGTGTTCCGCTCCACCAAATTCGGCGCTGTTGCTGGTTGTATGGTGCTGGAAGGTGTGGTCAAGCGCAGCAAGCCGATTCGTGTATTGCGCGACAACGTGGTGATCTTCCAAGGCGAACTGGAATCGCTACGCCGCTTCAAGGACTTGGTGGACGACGTGCGCAACGGCATGGAATGCGGGATCGCGGTCAAGCAATACAACGACGTCAAGGTTAACGATCAAATCGAATGCTTTGATCGCATTGAAGTCGCGCGTATTTTGTAGGAACCATCGCGGGGTCAAAATGGGCTAGGGCGCATAACCCCGCGTTAACGCCGCCGTGAACGGTAAGTCGCGGCGCAATGAATAGCCGATATAGCAATCGCAATGGGCATTTGGGCAAGGCTGGCGGCTGAGTTTTTGTTGGAAGCTACCGTCATATAAATTGCCAAGCGAACGCTGTAGGAAATGGCAGGGCCTGACCTCGCCTTGCGCATTGACTGAAATGGCGCTCCTGCCCGCCCGACAGTCGGCACCCAAGCTCGATACTGGCTGGACGTTATAAGCAAAGTGCGAATCAATCGCTGCGAGCATCTCAATATCTTGCGGGCGATAGTAGTCGGCAGTCCGGCCATCGTAGGCGTTGAGCCAGAGATAAATGGGTTTACCAGTGCGCCGTGCCAGCGCCTGCAGAATTTGATGCATGCTCTGGATTTCGGCGAAATCCTGCGCCAGGGCGACCATGCCGACACTAAAGCTGATACCCATCTGCACAAGCAGTTCGGCGCGCCGCAAAAAGCGTAGCCGTGTCGTTTGGCTCGGATGGTATGTGCACCAGAGATTGATATTCGCTTTGTGCGCTGCTGCGAGCCAACTGGGATCGCGTGACAAATTGGTTTGAATCCCTAGCTCGCAGACGTTTTGCATATGGGACAGTCGCACGAATGCCTCGCGATAGTGTTTGCGCACGAGCGCTTCGCCCCAGGGCGTAAAAAGAATGCGCAAGTTAAATTCAGTCTTTTCGCACCAAGCGACAAAACGCTGCAGGCCCGCACGATCCTGCGCGGTTAAGTCCTTGCTATCGATCCCTTTGGCAAACGGGCAATAGCCGCAATCGTAATTGCAGCTGGACAAATCACCGCGATACAGCAGGCTTAGCTCAGCGCCCGTCATAACTCAGCGCCAGTCATAAGCCTCTGACTCGCTGCGCACAGCATCGGAGTACAACCACGGCCCGATTGCGTCGGCATGCGCCATGCCAGTCTCCGTCAGGGCAAAATACTGGTGATCAGCATGCGCAAGCGAGAGTGCCACGAGGCATCCTAGTTCCGGAAAATCCTCCATCAAACCGCAGCCGAAACACGCTTCGTAAGCTTTCAGATTAACTCCTGGCCACATCAGCAAAGACTGCAGCAGATATCTACGGCGCTGCTCGGATTCATCCAACACAAAGCCAAAACGTGCGCTGGCGAACTCCGCTTCCGTGCGGCCGTTGTAGGCATGCAGGATCGCCTGCGACGCACCGCGACTGACCGCGTATTCCTCCGAGTAGTGCAGGCCGCGTGTATAGGAACGTGCGCCGACACCGAGCCCGACGGTGCCGAGCGTCTGACATGCGAATTCTTCGTGCATTGGTTTTGTGTCGGATCGAAACAGCCGCATCGAGGATTGCGCGTAGCCCGCCGCGTGCAAGCGTGCTTTGCCAGCGCCATACAGCGCCGCACGTTGCGCCAATCCCTGCGTACGCTTCGCTTTCGCCAAACCCGTGAGTTGGCGCACATATAAGGGGTACAAATACAGCTCGTCTGGACTGAGCGCTAAAACGCTATCGAGGCTAGACAGAAAGCTCTTTTCAGTTTGCCCCTCAATGCCATAAATCAAGTCCAGATTGAGCACGTCGAAGTCGAGTTCTCGAGCTGACTGCACGGCGCGCAACACCGCGTCGCGCTGGCGCGGGCGCGCCAAGGCATCCATTTCCTGATCGACGAAACTTTGTACGCCCATACTTATGCGCGTGACACCCGCGTCTTTGTAACAGCGCAAGCGCTCTGGCGTGGCACTGTCGGGCGCGACCTCAAGCGCAAAGCTGCGCGTTGGCGCAGAAAGATTGAAATGGCGATGCAAACACGCCATCAATTGCTCAAACTGTGCGACTTCAAGATAACTTGGCGTGCCGCCGCCAATCGCCATGCGCGTGATGCAATGCGGGCCCAAAGCTTGCGCTGTGGCTTTGATCTGGCGCTCTAAGCTCGTCAAGAATCCCTGGACGAGTTCTTGCTTGGGCGCGCCCAAGGCGAACAGATTGCAAAAGCCACAGCGATAGTGGCAAAACGGAATATGCACGTACAAGAAAAGATCATCGCGCGGCTCTTGCTGCCAGAGCTGATCGAGCGGCATTGGCGGGGTCAGGCTTCGATAGGCACTTTTATGCGGATAGGCGTAGGTGTATGCGCAGTAAGTTTGTTCTAGATGGTGCTTTAGCGACGCCAAAGCGTCAGCTTTTGCGGGTGGCAGCGTTGCAGGCATCATGCTTTCGGCACCACGAAATGCGCGTAAGGTACTTCCATGACAACGGGGTGCGCATGACGATGACCGAAATAGCCGTCTTCGCCATAAGCGGTGCCGTGATCTGAGCAAATAATCACGAACGCCGGCCCACGCGCTGCGAGTGCGTCAAAAAGCGGTGCCAAGGCTTGATCGATATAGCAAAGTGCCGCCTCATGGCTGGCCAAATTGTCCATTTGCATGGGCCCTGCATCGGGCAAATAGTGGCTGTTGGGCTGATGAATTGCGGACATATTCAATAGCATAAAGATGCGTTGTTCACGTTCACCCAGCAATGCGCAGGCCTGCGCAACTTGCGTGTCGGCGGAATCCTTGTGCGTAACGCCAAACTCCGCACGCCAATAAGATTCTTGGAACATATTGGGCAGCACGCTCCCCAACGGGTTTAGTTTATTGAAAAAACCAACGCCACCAATGCAAATGCTGCGATAGCCAAGGTGGGTGAAAGCCTCAGGCAAATTCGCACCGTGCGTAAAAACATAGGTGTGCTCTGTGGTGCTTTCGCTGCCCGGAAACGCCAGCGCAAACAGCCTCGGGTGCGCCCGGCCGATTGGGCTCGGGCGCACGTTTGTGGGAAGGAAGCCCGCCAAGAACGCCTGGTGCGCCGCAAAAGTGAAGCTGGCCGGGCTATGCCTGCGCTCAAACCCAGATTGTGGCAACCAGCGACTGAGTACTGGCAGCTTTCCTTGTGCAAAGGCGTTTTCGGCCGCATCGAAGCGCAAGGTGTCCAGCGTAATCAGAATCACGTCGTGGTTGCCAACGATGCTATGCATGTTTAACTTGATTTCTTCGAACATGGGAATCCGTGGATTTTCTGGATTCTGTAGCACTTTGCCCACCGTCGCTAGTACGAAAAATTTTCCCCCATCAGTGATCGTTAGGGCTTGTCGAGTATATTCATTCGCCTTCATGGCGGGTTCGTGGTCAAATTGGGGCATCTGCCCGTTTCCACAAGTCCCATCATGTCCATTCGTATCCAAGATAAAGACGGCGTACGCACTATCGCCTTTGCCCGCCCAGAAAAGAAAAACGCCATCACCGGTGAAATGTATTTAAAAATCGTTGATGCCCTGCGTAGCGCCGCTGAAAATCCTGAAATCAAAGTGGTGTTGTTCGCCAGCACCAATGAAAATTTCACCGCCGGCAATGACGTCGGCGATTTCGCCGCGAATCCACCGAGCGGGCCGGATGCGCCGGTGATTCAATTGCTCAAGCAGTTGTGCGAGTTCAAAAAACCGATGGTGGCGGCGGTGCCGGGGCTAGCGATTGGTATCGGCACGACTTTATTGCTGCATTGCGATTTGGTTTATGCCAGCGACACCGCAAAGTTCAAAATGCCATTTGTCGACTTAGGCTTGGTGCCGGAAGCGGGTTCCAGCCAACTTTTGGTGCAGCTGATGGGGCATCAGCGTGCCGCTGAGTTGTTGTTGCTGGGCGAGGCCTTTGATGCGAATCGTGCGCTGGCACTGGGTATCGTCAATCAAGTGGTGCCGCAAACGGAATTGCTCGGTTTGGCGCGCGCCAAAGCCGCACAGCTTGCAGCCAAGCCGACCAACGCGCTAATCGCCAGCAAAGCTTTAATGAAATGCGCGCCTGAGCCACTTTGGCAACGCGTACAGCGCGAGCTGGTGGTTTTCTCGGAAGCGCTAAACAGCCCGGAAGCAAAGGCCGCGTTTGCGCGCTTTTTAAGTAAGTAATTTTCCTATGTACTTGAATGCAATGGCGAACAAGTCTCACCGCAAGGTGACACGGTAAATAAATCTCGCCGCAAGGTGACACGGCAAATAAACTTTTTTAAGAGCCCGCAACTATGTCGGAAATGACGCCCGGTGAAGTATTTAGAAAGCTGCACGAGCTGCGCCACGAGCATCGTGATTTGGATGTCGCCATCGAGCAACTGGTGGTCAGCATTAGCAATGACGAAGTTGCCATCAAGCGTTTGAAAAAGCGCAAGCTGCTGCTGAAAGATCAAATTTCTGTATTGGAAAATAAGCTGATCCCGGATCAACCCGCTTGAGTGATTCCGCCACTGCGGGCGCGGACGACCACGGTTGCTTGCCCTGGATCGCGTTCGCCGCAATTAGCTTAATCTGGGGCTCGACGTGGTTGGCGCACAAATGGGCGCTCGCTGATTTCACGCCAGTCGGGCTGTTGACCGTGCGCCTGTTACTAGCTGCCGTTGCTTGCTTCGCACTCGGCCGTTTGCGCCGCGAAAGTTGGCCAGAGCGCGCGCAATTAAAGCCGATTTTACTGGCTGGTTTGATTCTGACTGGCTTTGCCAATGTCACCACCGCGTGGTCATTGACACACATTCCCTCGGGTGTGGGTGCCGTGCTGCAAGCGCCGATTCCGGTGTGGATGGCCTTATTTAGCCTGCGCTCTGATCCTTTAAGCAAAACCGGCTGGTTGGCTGCAGTGTTAGGTTTGGTGGGTGTGGCGTTGGTCAGCATGCCCGAACAAAGAAGCGCCGAATTTAGCGTGCTGCCCAGTTTAGTTTGTGTCTTGGCTGCGGCTAGCTGGTCTTGGGCTTCGCTGTATCAACGCAAACATGTCAGCACGGGCGGGCTTTTGACCAATGCCAGCCTACAAATGCTGCAGGGCGGGCTTTTGGGCTTACTGCTGCTGGGCTGCGGTTTTCCCGCGACCACCCACGGCGCAATAAGCTTAAACGCCTGGTATGCCGTGGCTTACTTGGTAGGTTTTGGCTCCTGCATTGCCTTTGCCGCGTATTTGTATTTGACCCAAGTTTGGCACCCGGCGCGCGCCGGTAGTTTTTCCTATCTCAACCCCGTGGTCGCGGTCGGATTGGGCGCTTGGATCGGTGGTGAAGCATTAACTTGGCGCATTGCCATCGGTTTGGCGGTGATTCTGGTGGCGGTGGCGGTATTGCAATACGCAACCATTCGACGGGCGCGACGCGACGCCAAACTTGCCCTCGATACCGCAGCGGGCGAGCCGGGAAACTAGACGTTTAATAGGCGCGAATGGGTGCCATTCAAACTGAAGGGGAATCTCGGTAGTTTTCGCTGATTGGAATTTAATGGGGCGACGGCGCACTGAGTTCGTCATTCCCGCGTGCTTTTGGCGGGAATCCAGGGAGCTTGCTCTGGCGTTGTACCATTGCAATTCGCTGTACTTTGCGCAGGTGCAGGCTGGATCCCCGACTAAAACATTCGGGGAAGACGATCCTTCAGTTT
>JANNYA010000202.1:0-6448 GCA_031409855.1 Rhodanobacteraceae bacterium
GCTGGAAGCGCACGGGTGGCGCTACACGCGTGCTTGAATGGGCTTGCTACCTGTGGCGCATATTTGCAAGCACGCTTGCGTTTGTGGTGTTTGGCTTCGCGGGCGTTTTGCTGTCGGTGGGATTCTTCCCATTGCTGCGCCTAGTGTTTTGGCGTAGTAAAGCGCAAAAAGTGCGCTTCGCCCGGCAAATAGTGCAACGTGCCTTCGCCACCTTTGTTGCGCTAATGCGTGCTTTAGGGCTGTTGCGCTATAAAGTAGTTGGCCAGGAACGGCTCAATCGCAGCGGGCTGCTGATTTTGGCGAATCACCCCAGCCTAATCGACGTGGTTTTTTTGATTGCCCTGGTGCCAAATGCGAACTGCGTGATTAAGCGTGCTGTTAGACGCAATCCTTTTATGCGGGGTGTGGTGCTTGCTACCAACTACATCTGTAATGACTCTGGCGCCCAGCTCATCGATGATTGTGTGCAGTCCTTGCAGGAGGGCAACAATTTAATCATCTTCCCAGAAGGTACGCGCACACCCATCACAGGCATACCAAAACTACTGCGCGGGGCAGCCAATATTGCTGTACGCGGTACGCGTGATATTACGCCGGTTGTAATTCACACAAATTCCACTAGTCTTAGGAAAGGGGTTCCGTGGTGGCATATGCCACAGCGAATGCAGTATGAGTTCGATATTCGCGAGGATATTGCGACCCTTCCGTACTTACAGAATCCGGGCGGGGAAGCGCTTGCCACGCGCCGGTTGACCGAATTTTTACAGCAGTATTTTTTTGCAGAAGGAACTCGACCATGCTCGAGCTCGAAGAAGAATTAAAGCGCCTAATCATTGACGCATTGAATTTAGAAGATATGACACCGGCTGAAATTGATTCGGCGGCACCTTTGTTTGTGGAAGGGCTGGGCTTGGATTCTATTGATGCGCTCGAACTTGGGTTGGCGCTACAAAAAAAATACGGTATCACTATGTCGGCCGATACCGCTGAAACGCGGGCGCATTTTGCCAATGTCAGCTCCATTGCGGCCCTTGTTGCCAGCGCACGTAAGTGTTGAGTCCGGCCTTGGACGGACGCTCAAAGCCAGGGTCAAAGCCAGGGTCAAAGCTAGGGGACGCGCATGACCAAGCCTGAGCTTTTTGAAAAACTGCGCGCCATTTTGGTCGAAACCTTTGATACCGACCCTGCCAAAATCGTGCCAGAGGCGCGCTTGTTTGAGGATATGGATATCGACAGCATCGACGCCGTGGATTTGATCGTAAAACTGCGGCCACTGCTGGGCAAGCGTATGCAGCCGGATGCGTTTAAGTCCGTGCGAACACTCGCTGATGTTGTCGATGCTGTGTATGTATTACTTGAGCAAACGCCTTCCTGAGGCCCGATGCGCACTTTTTTATTGGGTGTCTTGACCGTCGCGTATCCGGCATTGGTGTATTACGGCGCATCGCATTTCGAGGCACGTTGGCTCGCCTTGCTGCTGGTGGCACTTGCGCTGGCGCGGGCTGCAGCCACACGCGAGCGCTATTGGTTGTTGGCTGCACTTGCAGCCCTGGCGCTGGCCGGTTTAAGCGCGCTCAGCAATCAACTTTTACCGCTCAAACTTTACCCAGTGTTGGTAAATAGTGTGCTGCTTGCGGTTTTTGCCGCCAGTTTACGTTGGCCACCCAGTATGATTGAAAAACTAGCCCGATTAAACACACCGGATTTACCCGACGCCGCGATTGCCTACACGCGGCGCGTGACGCAAGTATGGTGTGGCTTTTTTATAGTGAACGGCGGCATTGCGCTAATCACCGCACTCTATGCCAGCGCGGCGACGTGGGCACTTTACAATGGTCTGATCGCTTATCTGTTGATGGGTTGCTTGTTTGCGATTGAATATTGCGTGCGTAAAAAAGTTCAAGCTAGGCATGCGCATGATTGATGCGTTAGCGCTAACGTTGCCGGCCTCTGAAACAGCGCTTTTTACGACGCTGGAGCAGTATTTATGCACTGGCCGTGCGCCGAATGTCATCATAGCGATCCGCGATTCGGAACGCTTTTGCTATAGTGACTTTTCGAAAAATGTCGTTGCATGGTATGCGGCATTTGCCAAGCAATCAGGCCAAAACTGGGCGCTGTATTTTGACGACAGTTTTGAGTTTGCCTGCGCGCTTTTTGGTGCCTGGGCGGCAGGAAAGTGCGTGTGGCTATGCGCGGATCGGCAAAGCGAAACCCTCCAGAAGCTAATGCCGCACGTGGATGGCTTCGTTGGCAATTTAGCAGCCGAATATAGGCCGCTGAAGTGCCTGCCCACACTTCTGCCCACACTTCAGATTGCGCAAAATCCAGTCGACTTCAGGGCGTTCGACCCGCAAGCCGAGGCGCTGGTGGTGTACACCTCAGGCTCCAGCGGCGCGCCCAGCGCCATACACAAAAAATTCGTGCAGTTGAGCAGCGAGCTTGAGCATCTGCATAGCTGCTGGCCTGATGTGTTCAGGCGGCCTGCGCTGCACCCTTCGGATGAAGCGTGCGTCATTCATGCCACGGTATCGCATCAGCATATTTATGGCCTTTTGTTTCGCGTGCTGTGGCCGCTGCTGAGTGGGCGAATTTTTGTCGCGACGCGCTTGGTATACCCGGAGGATATTTTGGCGGCACTTAGCGCGCATCCGGGCGTGTTGATTAGCTCGCCCGCGCATTTAAAGCGTTTGCCGGATCAGCTGAATTGGTCCGCCGTGAAAAATAGAGTTTGCGCGGTGTATTCCTCAGGCGATGCTTTGCCCGAAGCTGGGGCGATCTTGTGCCGCACGCTATTAGCGCAAGCGCCCGTTGAAGTGTACGGCAGTTCAGAAACTGGCGGTATCGCTTGGCGTCAAACATCCCTGGACGCGAATTGGTGCACGCTGCCGGGTGTCGAAGTACGCGTGCTCGATCAGCAATTGCAGGTACGTTCTGCGCACTTGCCAAACTTAGTCTGGCATGACACCCAAGATGGTGCCGAGTTATGCGCAAGCGGCAGCGGTACCAGTGGAACAGGATTCATCTTAAAAGGCCGTTTGGATCGCATCGTCAAGCTGGAAGAAAAGCGTATCTCGCTCAGCGCCATGGAAAAAACGCTGCTCGCCACCGGCCTGTTGGACGACGTTAAAGCGCTGCTGTTAACCGATAGCAGCGGTGCCACGCGCACGCAAATCGCGGTAGTGGCAGTGCCAAACGCGGCGGGCTGGGCACTTTTTGACGGCTCGGGCAAACGCGCGCTTAACGGCGTTTTGCGCAGCGCGCTCAGCCATGCTTTCGAGCTGAGCGCCCTGCCTAGAACGTGGCGATACCACTGGGCGATGCCGCAAAATAGTCAAGGAAAAACCGCCACTAGCGCGTTGCAGGCACTGTTCGATTCACGCCGCCCGCAGGCGCGGTTACGCAGCGCGAATTTTGATGAGGCTGTTAAATTAGCGGCTTTGGAGATTACGGTGCCGGCAAACTCGCCCTATTTCGACGGGCATTTTCCCGGCACACCGATTTTGGCAGGCATGGTGCAAATTGATTGGGCGATTTTATTCGGACGCGAACTATTTGAGCTGCCACCCTGCTTTTTACGCTTAGAAGCGGTGAAGTTCACCCGCATTCTGACGCCCGGTGTGGCGCGGCTGGAACTCAAATTTGCAGCAGAGCGCGGCTGTTTGAGCTTTCAATTGAGTTCTACCGCCGGAACCCACGCCAGCGCGCGGATTTTTTTTGGTATGGATCACGCGCAGGTAGCGCTATGAAGCTTTGCGCCGTCGTGCCAGTTTATAACCACGGCAATACAATTGCTGCCGTCGTTGCAGCGTTGCGGGCGAATGATTTGCCCTGTGTCCTCGTTGATGACGGCAGCAATGCCACTTGCGCTGCAGTTTTGACCGCACTGGCAAACTCCGAAAGCGCAGGCGTTGAATTGCTGCGCTTGCCGCAAAATCTGGGCAAAGGCGGTGCGATGCAAGCTGGCCTAAAACAGGCCGCCGCATTGGGCTACAGCCACGCGCTGCAAATAGACGCCGATTTGCAGCACGATATCGCTGACATTCCCGCCTTCATTGCCGCCGCCGCGCAGCATCCCGACCAGCTTATTTGTGGCCGCCCAGTGTATGACGACAGCGTGTCCAAAGGCCGACTTTACGGGCGTTACGCCACTCATATTTGGGTTTGGATCAACACACTTTCGCTGGAAATTACAGACTCGATGTGCGGATTTAGAGTCTATCCGCTGGCACCTGTGGTCGCGCTGATCAATCAGGTGCAGATTGGTCGACGTATGGATTTTGACGTGGAAATTTTGGTGCGCCTACATTGGCGCGGTTTGCGCATTTTTAGTTTGCCTACCAAGGTTCGCTATCCGGCGGACGGCATTTCGCATTTTAAACTGCTGCGCGATAACGTTTTGATATCTTGGATGCATACCAAGCTATTTTTCGGCATGTTGGTGCGTGCACCGAGTTTGCTGGCGCGCAAATTCAGTCGTTGGCGCTCAGGATGAGCAACACGATTCAAAATCCCGCCGCCAAAGCCACTCCAAGTGAATCCCAGCATTGGGCGAACATGGGCGAAAGTACCTGTGTATTTGGCATTTGGGTGCTGTTTTGGCTGCATCACTTGCTCGGGCGTTGGCCGTTTCGCCTGTGCGCGTATCCGGCAGTGTTTGTGCATTGGGCACTCAAGCCAAAGCTACGCGCGGCCTCGATGCAGTATTTACAGCGCGTGCAAACGGCGTTGGGTGCACTCGGCCACACGCCAACTTGGCGCGACAGCCTTAAACACGTTTGCCTATTTAGTGAAACCATGCTGGACAAACTACTTGCGGTGTCCGGGCGCTACCAGTTCGAGCATGTGCGCATCGAAGCCACTACTGAGATTCAGGCCGACCTAGTCGCGCGGCGTGGTGGCGTAATTATGACCGCGCACACCGGTTGTTTGGAGCTGTGTCGGGCGCTGGCGCAACAAAATCCGCTGCTGCGCTTGAATGTTTTGGTGCATACCCGCCACGCGCTGCAGTTCAATCAAATTTTGGCGCGCTTAAACCCCGAATTCGTGCTTAATCTGATCGAAGTTACTGAGTTTAACGCCGTTACCGCGATGTTGTTACAGGGCAAAATCGCGGCGGGTGAATTCGTCGTGATCGCCGGTGATCGCGTGCCGGTCGCGGCATCACAGACCACAACCGTCGATTTTTTAGGCCATCCGGCGGCATTTCCAGTCGGCCCGTACGTGCTGGCATCGGTGTTGAAATGCCCGCTGTGGGTGCTTAGCTGCGTGCATGAAGGGCGCGGCTATGTAATCCAGTTTGCGCAGATCAGCCGACAAGTGTTGCTGCCCAGAAAGCAACGTGAGGCCGCATTGAACAGCTACGCCAAGCAATTTGCCGATGCACTCAGCATGAGCCTGAAGCGCGCACCCTATGATTGGTTTAACTTTTTCCCCTTTTGGGATCAGATTGATGCAAAAACCCGGCACTGACCATATTCCCCCCGTTACTGACCAAAATGCTGGCCCAATTCGCTTCGACGGCGAACGCCTGCGCATTGAAGACGTGGCCGCGTTGGCGCGTCGCGAGCGGCCAGCGCAGCTATCAAGTGCGCCCGAATTTCGCCAGCGCATCGCACGCGGTGCAGAATTTTTGGACCGATTACTCGCGGAAGATGGCGTAATTTATGGCGTAACCACCGGCTACGGCGATTCCTGCACGGTCAGTATTCCGCCCGCCCTGGTGGCGCAGTTGCCGCAACAGCTGTATCGCTTTCACGGCTGCGGCCTTGGCCGTATTTTGGCTAAGGAAGAAACGCGCGCGGTGATTGTGACGCGCTTGACTTCATTGGCGCAGGGTATGTCCGGGGTCAGTTTTGGCTTGTTGGAAGCATTGGAACGCCTGCTTGTAAACGATATTTTGCCGCTAATCCCAGCGGAAGGTTCAGTCGGCGCCAGTGGTGATTTGACGCCGCTTTCCTACCTTGCCGCGGTGCTGTGCGGCGAGCGCGAGGTGCTTTATCAAGATGCAGTGCGCCCCGCGTCAGAAGTATTTTTAGAGTTAGGAATTGCGCCGCTGCGTTTGCGTCCAAAGGAAGGCCTGGCGATCATGAACGGCACTGCGGTAATGACCGCGCTTGCGGTGCTGGCCTGGCAGCGCGCCAGCTATCTGTGTCAAATGGCGACGCGGTTAACCGCGTTTAATGTGTTGGCGAGTGCAGGCAATACGCATCATTTTGACGCCACACTTTTTGCAGTTAAGCCGCACCTTGGGCAACAGCAGGTAGCGACACGCATCCGAACGGACTTGGCTTCCGATGCACCACCACGCAATGAGCAACGGCTGCAAGATCGCTATTCGCTGCGCTGTGCGCCGCACGTGATCGGCGTGTTGGCCGATGCGCTGCCTTTTTTTCGCACGCTGATTGAAAATGAACTCAACAGCGCGAATGACAACCCCATTATTGAT
>JANNYA010000203.1:0-19997 GCA_031409855.1 Rhodanobacteraceae bacterium
CTGGGTCAAACTGAGCCCAGCGAAAAGCAATCCCCATAGCCTATAAAAAGCTCGCTTCGATTAGCCTCGCGACAGGCTACCGGGCTTCTCGAACATTGAATTGAAGCGACCCGTGGGGTCGTTTCAATCCTAAGAGTTATGACCGGATCAAGGGACTTAAAAGGAATCATCACTTGGTCTTCAATTGGCAGCCGATTGGCGCTAGGACTAGGGGGCTATGAAGTTAGAGAATTTATGGAGCCAGCGCAGGAGATCGCGTCGCATTCGTCGCTGTTTCAGGCAGTTCCAATGATCGTGCAACACAACTATGTGCTGATTAGGGCTCCAGATCGCATGATTACAGGCGTTGTGACGGCAAGTGATTTAAGTGTTCAATTTCAACAACTTGCGCGGCCATTTCTCTTGTTGGGAGAAATTGAGAACCATATTCGGCAGATGATTGGCTCCCGGTACACCGCTGCGGAGCTTTCCACTGCACGTGACCCAAGCGACTCGTCGCGCGAGGTGCGTAGCCCCGCCGATTTATCATTCGGGGAATACATCCGTTTGCTCGAGGATCCGGATCGGTGGCAGAAGCTTGCAACACAGATTGATCGCGCAACGTTTTGCAAGCAGTTGGATCAAGTTCGAAAAGTCCGGAATGATGTGATGCATTTCGACCCCGATGGAATTCCAGAGTCCGATGAGACGCTGCTTGCAAATTTCGCGCGTTTTTTACATCGCCTGCATTCCCTTGAAGTTGCCACGAGTCGTTAAATAACGGCGAACCAAACCAATCACAGCGCAAAAGCATCTCGCATATCAATTCTTAACTATCATATTTGCGCAGTTCCACGTTCACACCAATTCCGCAACAAACAAAAGCGCGAGGCATGTTGGAAGTCTGCATCAGTACTAAGTAGCGTCAAGTCATGGCGGATGCAAAGTTGGGCGATTAGTGCGTCTACGGTGCCAAGCTGTACACCGTTTCGACGACAGTGGTTGCGCAGCTCGGCGGCGTCGATGTGATCCTTGCGATCAGGACTGATAAACGGCAACGCCGAAAAATGCGCCAAAAGGCTATCTCGTGATTTCGCACCGATTACGCCCTGCAAGAGTTCTTGCAATATTAGGCCCGTGCATACAATCGTCTCGCCCTGATCGAGTGCTGCGCGCAACGCAGTAACTTCGGGGCAATTAGGCGGCGCATCACGTCGAAACGCGAGCGACCAGACTGAGGTATCAACCAGCAGGCTCAAGTGAGCCCACTTTCTTGGCCGCGCTGGCGCTCCTGTTTATGGTCAAAGTCACTATCCCACTCAAGCTTGCCCATTAATTCCAAAAGGCCGCGTTGCCGCCTGCGCGCGATGAACTCTTCAAGTGCTAGCGTCACCGCAGCTTTTTTGGTGCGTTCGCCACTGACTGCAAGGGCGCGCTCAATAAGTTCTGGTCGTATCGAAAGATTAGTTGCCATTTGTCACCTCTTACACAGCAGCTTACACACAGTAAAAATCTCTGACAACCTTATTGGCTGACGTTACTACCCCCGAAACACCAAAACCCCACGCCCACTTGCCGTCAGCAATTCCTTGGTATGCATGCGTTCCTCCCATGTGGGCGCGTTGCTGCGTTGATCAAAAATCACTAAGTAACCGTTGTTTAGATCGTGGCGATGCAAATATTGCTCGATTTGCGCTAAACCCTCTTTTTCTGGATTGCTGCGCGAATCGCGCCAGACTTTGACTTCGATGACCATGCGCACGTCGCCATGCACCACCATCAGATCCATGCGGCCGGAACCGGCGGCGTATTCGCGTTCAATGCGGCCAGCACCGTTAACCACGCGCTGTAAATACGCCATCAGCACCAGCGTGGGTGCGGCCTCGTGATATGGCACGGTTTGCATCATGGCTTCACCGTGTGTTCGCCAAAAGGCAAAGAAGTTTTCAAGGAATTGCTTGGGCTGCATTTTGCCGTCCGCACCTTTCCAACTCGATTGAATCATTTCGGAATGCATGGATGCCTGGGCAATACCCGCCAGAACGCGGGGTAAAACCTCGGCGTAAATGCCGTTGGCAGGTTTTAAGCCGTCACTATCAATTCTGATCAAGCCAAGATCAATCAGATATTGGCGGTCTGTATCGGTTGCGCTCAATAACTCGCCATTGAGCATGGGCTCGATCACCGAGCGCACGCGCGGCTCCTTGAGCTTGTCGACCAATTGATCTAGGTGCGAATCATTGCGCAGAATCAGCGCCTCGCGTGCGTCGCGCATGCGCGTTTCATCAATAACAACCGTGCGATCCAAGTTTGCCTGCGTTTTCCAAACCGCTTGTTCGGCCAATGCATTGACCAGCCAAGGCTGGCCCTGCGTGGCATCCCAAGCCACGTCGATCGCTTCTGGGCTGAAGTGCTGTCCGGTGGCGGCGGTATGTTGGTCGTAAATGGCGACCAATTCTTCGCGGCTAAAATTGCCCAAGCGCAACGACTCCGCTTTAATATTAAAGGCGCTGCCGCCGGTGATGACCTCGCCATCCGGCATGGTCATGCGGTAATCGCGAATATCCCGCACGCCGCAGAGCACAATACTGTGCGGAAAGAACTTAGGCCTATCCGTGTAACCGGCGCGTATTTGCCGTAATACGCTAATTAAAGTGTCGCCAACCAGGGCATCGACCTCGTCTAAAAATAAAATCACTGGCCTGTTCGATGATTCCGCCAATAAGCTGAAAGCGCTTTTGACGCTGGCGTGTGCACCGCGTGCCAACAAGCGTTCGCGTGCGTCTTCAATCACGGTGCTGCGCAGCACAAAGCGTTCGCGCTCGGCCAAGCTCGACAAAATTGCTTCTGCCGCTGCGCCGACATTATTGCGCGCCGATTGTCCAGGCTCCAGATTGAGATACAGCGCGCGGTATTGATCGCCTGCGTTGAAGTAGTCCTGCAATGCCAGTAAACACGTGGTTTTGCCGGTTTGGCGGGGCGCGTGCAAAACAAAATAGCGCGACTGCGCAACCAAGTCTGCAACCGCATGGCTATCGATGCGAACCAACGGGTCAAGTTGGTAGTGCAATGCGGCGATATTGGGGCCAGCGGTATTGAAGTGCTTGGTCACGTTGAGTCCAAAAATTTAACTGCGGTAATACTAAGGTTGCCGAATCACAGAATCATCGAATCACAGTGTAGCCGCCTGTGTAGGACTGTGCACAGGCTATGATCGGCAGCACCAACAGCTAGCCAGTATCGAGACATCCAAATGCATGACCTCGTGCGATCCGAGCTGCTTGAACTCCAGCCGTTTGATGCGCTTGAAGCCGTCCACTTGGCAGACGCTATCGCCTGGGTTGATTCTGGCGCGGCTTTGTTTCGCATTGCCAAACCGGCGACGCCGAGCAAGCATCTTGTATCGTATTTCGCTGTTATGGACGGTGAAAACATCCTGCTTGTCGATCACAAAAACGCGCAGCTTTGGCTGCCATCGGGCGGGCATGTCGAGCCCGGTGAAGATCCACGTGTCACGGTGGTGCGCGAACTGAAGGAAGAACTCGGGCTGGACATTGCGCTTGCGGCCGTTGGGCCGCCGATGATGGTCACAGTAAGCGAAACCGTTGGACTCACATCAGGCCACACCGATGTTTCGCTTTGGTACGTCGTAAAGGCTGAGCGCACAACCACAGTTATTTTTGATAAAAATGAGTTCAATGAAGTGCGTTGGTTTCCTTTTTTGCAGGTTCCGCACGAACGCAGCGAGCCGCATTTGCGGCGGTTTTTGGCGAAGGTTTTAGGCCGTGAATCGCGGTGAAACACCAACATCCGCCTTCGGCACCGAGCCCTTCCACCGCCGCTCTCTGCGAGCGGCTTAATAACGTCGCTTCATGCCCTAACTAAGGCAATTCCGCGCGACAAGACGGAATCAAAATACGTCTCTTCCATTAGAATGCTGGGCCCGGAATTCAAACCTTCCAGTAACATTTCCTTCAAGCGAGTTTCCGCTTTAGCGACCTGGTCACGCCCAAGACTATACTTGCGATATTGCCTAGGCGAGCTACCCCAGCAGCGCCGAAAATTGCGCGAAAAGTTGGCGGCATCGCTAAAGCCCAGGCGCTCAGCGATGCGCGCGATTGAATCCGTGCTCGCGCGCAGCAGGCTTTGTGCCTCGCTGATACGATGCGCATCGAGCAATTTTTGATATTGCCAACCGGCAGCATGCAGTTGGCGAAATAAGCTGCGCTCGCTGATAGCCAAGCGTGCCGCGATATTGCTGGCCGCCACGTCCAAACCGCCCGCCCGCTGGGCATTGATGGCGCTGCGCACGCGTGCAAGCAGGGCGGCATGCGGGTCCGGCTGCGCTTGGCTTTGCCGACACTGCGAAACCGCGAGCAGATAGGCTTGCGGATCTGACTGCGGATTCACCACCTGTAGCACGGCCTGCGGAAAGCGCAGGCGCAGGGCAGGCGCATTAAAATGCACCGAACCCTGCAGCACGCTGCGATAGCGATCTGCATACGTGGGCGCGGTGCCGGGAAAAAAATACTGCATTTCTGTGATGGCGCTGCCTACCCAGGGTGCAAATAGGCGCTCGATCAAAACAGTCAATGCACTTAACACGAATTGACGCAGCGGCTCCCGGTCGAACCGGTCATGCACGATGACATCCAAGGCACCGTCCAGTTCGTGCAGTTGTATCTGGATTGCCGGTGCGCGCAAGCTGACAAACTCGGCCAGGGTTCGCACCGCAGCATCAACGTTCGGTGCGGTGCTTACCGCTAAGCCGACCGCGCCATGCGCGAACAGATGCGCGCGCATGCCAAACTCTAAGCTCAAATCGGCTTGACCCGTTTGTTTAAGCGCCTGCTGCACTAGGGCGTTTGCTTGGATGGTGCTCATAGTGTGTTCGCCATCCAGCTGCGCTGCAGTCAGCGCACACGGCTGCAACAGCGCATCGCTGGCAATGCCGCGCTGCGTCAACATCAAGCACAGCAGCCGCGCGTATACGACGTGAAAAACCGGAGTCGAGGTTGCAATGGTCATGTTTGGTCAGGCCGTATCCGAAGTAAATATCTGCGCAATACGCTTAATGCTAGCGCGTATGGCGTGATTTGACTGGAATTTGCCAGGAAGTGTACACATGGTTTGCGCAATCGCGTGCAAGCTAAGTTGTGAATCATCAAACTTAGGCGCACACAATGCACAGTGATACCAAAACGTATAAAGATCCAAAGCGCTATCAGTGGCCGCTCGCACTGTTGGTGCCAACCCTGGCGGCGCTGGGGCCGCTACTTTATATTTGGACGCAGCAGGCTTGGGTGTTTTGGTTGCCGGTGCTGTTTTTGTACGCGCTGTTTCCGCTGCTCGATGCGATCGGCGGTACCGATCCCTACAATCCGCCCGATAGCGCGGTGGCGCAATTGGACGCGGATCGTTATTACTCTTGGGTGCTGTATCTGATGCTGCCGCTGCAAGTGATTAGTTTTGTTGGCGCCGCCGCGTTTGTCGTGCAGCACGCTTTGCCAGCGCATGCCTGGCTCGCGTTAGTGGTTTGTAGCGGCGTGGTTGGCGGTTTTTGCATTAATGTCGCGCACGAATTGGGGCATCAGCGCAATGCCACTGAGCGCACTGTTGCGAAACTTTTGTTGGCAACGACCGGCTACGGGCATTTCACGATCGAACACAATCGCGGGCATCACCGCGATGTCGCCACGCCCGACGACCCGGCCAGCGCGCGCATGGGGGAATCGATCTATCAATTTTACTTGCGCGAACAACCGGGAACGATCAGGCGCGCCTGGCGTTTGGAGCGTGATCGCATGCGCAAAGAAGGGAGCGCGGTTTATAGTTTGCACAATGAAATCCTGCAGTGCGCGCTGCTCACGCTGCTGTTTTGGGGCGCAATTACCCTGATTTTGGGGCCGATGGCGCTGGGCTTTGTCGTCGCCGCATCGTTCTGGGCAAATTTTCAACTCACTAGCGCTAATTACATTGAGCACTACGGCCTGTTGCGCAATCGCTTGGAAAGTGGCCGCTTTGAGCCTTGTCGCCCGCAGCACTCATGGAACAGTAACCACCGTGTGACCAACTGGGCGCTGTTTCATTTGCAGCGCCATTCGGATCATCACGCCAATGCCACGCGCCGCTACCAAAGCCTGCGCACCTTTGATGACGTGCCTCAGCTACCCACCGGCTATTTCGGCATGTTTTTGATGGCCTATGTGCCGCCGCTGTTTTACGCGATCATGAACCCAAAAGTGGTGCACTGGGCGCAAGCAAACGCCGCGCAAATCAATTTTGCGCCGAGTCAGCGGACAAAATTATTGGCGCAATTTGGGCTTGATGCGAGCGGCTAATGGTTCGACGTATGTCGTGCGCGATAGTTAAGCTAGGTAGTTAAACTAGGTAGTTAAACTAGCAAGCCCGGCGCATTGCGCGCCGGGCACGTAATAGAAACTGCGAAAATTGATTAGTGCGCCACGACATCAGGTGCTGGCACGGGCTGCTCTACCGCTTCAAAACTTTCGCCCATCAACTTTTCCGCCGTGCAGGGGCGCGCGTTTGGAAAGCGAAAAATACTTGCAGTAGAGGGTGCGCTAGGGTTGCTTTGATGCATGCCGGTTACCGCCCAAGCCTCGTTTTGTTCAATAAACTGTTGCGGGTACACCAGCGGCATTGAGCCCGTTTGCAGCAGGGTTTCCGTGCACAGCGCACCCTCATTGCGCCATTCCACCGCGTGCGCGATATTGTTGTCCGGCCAGGCCGGTTTATTGAAACTGGTGATTCGAACATCGCCGGTTGCGCCTATAGTAAGCGCGGCGTTTGTCGAACTGGCAAAGCCCTGGTCGCCGTGATACTGCCGCGTCCAAAGCGCCATGCCGTCAGCGCTAATTTTTGCCACGTTAATTTGCGCGGAAATGTTGTGCACTATCGCGATTTCGCCGTTCGCGTTGACCGCGAAATCATTAGCCGGGAAGTCAACTTCGTTACGCGTCCATAGCACCTGGCCGTTAGCTGCACGCTTTTGCAAACGATAGCCGAGGGTGCCGACATTATTGACCAGGGATGCCAAGGTGCCACGCCCGAGCAGGAAATTACCGCTGCCATCTTGACGCAAGCGGACCGGAAAGCTTACACACGGAGTGGTTCCGCCGCTATCGGTTTGATCAAATTCGAGCACGCCGTTTGCACCGTACTTGACTAAATGTATGACCGATTCGCCATTTTGAATTTCAGTGACGAACGCAAACGCGATGCCACCGGTTGCGGGGGCGACGGCGGAGATATCGGAAAGTTCGTCACGACCTGGGGTCAGCACGCGAATATCTGCATGCTGTGCGCCAGTATCGGAAATCCGCGTCAGCGTAACATCACCTTGCTCTTGACGAAGCACGGCAATTTCGTTGTTGGCCTGCATTTGCACGCCGTATTTGCTGGCGCTGAAGCTGTCGAGCTCGGGCACGCGTTTTTCCCAGCGCAATTGCCCGGAACTTAGTTCATACGAACGGATCACTAGTTCGCTTTGCGAAAAGCTAAGCTTGTTTCGAAAAACGATGCTGGCGCTGCCATTGCTGCCAACAGCAATCGCCGGGTAGATGTTGGGATCGGCGTTGAAATTTGTGCTGACGCTGCTCCAGCGCAACTGGCCATTTGCGTTGTATTGCACCAAGCCAATAACTCGGGTGTTGCTTGCGGCTTCGTAGCCGTGGTTAAGTTGGATAAATCCTGCATCTGGCGTGGCGGCGGTTGCAACAGGTGAGCTTGCACCAAGTGTAGTCGGGGCGAGCCAAGACTGCGTCCAGCTGGGTGGCAGGGATTGCGCTGATACAGCCGCGCTTAAAAGCGTCAGGGCGAAACCGGCGATTCCCGTGCCTAGTCTTAATGTGTGGCAGCTTTGTAATGCGGACAAGCGAGTGCTTTGAGTGGACATGATTTTGCTCCTAGGTGAGAAAATTAGGCAATAGATTTCCCTCTCGGTCTGCAAAAATGCAAAAACCGACTGGGCCGTGTGCAGAAACGTTTCTACTTACTAGCTTGGTAAATCTGTGGCAGCGGCAACGCTAGGTTTTGCGACTGCTTATGAGTTCAGTCTTCAAATCCCACCCGCTGCAATAGCTCAAAGCTAGGATTGTTCATGGTGCCGCTGACGCTACTCCCGGCAACCAGCGGCGTGCTTGGTATTCTGGCGGCAAGCAAAAGTACGTCGTCCTCGGCAATGGTCACCGCGCCGCCCGAAAGCGTGTTGGTGTTGGGATCAAATACCGCATGTTCGATGCGCACCATCATGGCGTCGGTCAGCGCCGCATAGAACTGCTGCGGTGTCACCATCACGCCGTTGAGTGTGCTGTAGCTGTTGCTGGCGCTGATCGTGGTGCCAAAAACTTTGCAGCGCGTCATCGCTGCCACGATTTCGGACGCTGGGCCTTGCAAGCTGTAATCATTAAAGACCGGCGCACTGACGTTGCGCACGCGCGTGGCGTAAAAATTACCGGCGCTATCTTGGTAGGCGCGCACGTCGAGCAGGCGTAGCTCGCTCAGGCCAGCACTAAAAACGGCGTCTGGGTCACGTAGTTGCGCACTGCTTTTGATGCTGTTGCCCAGAATTGTCAAACTTGTACCGACTGCGATATCGCCAGGGGCAACCGGTGCCTGCAGGCGGATGCTGCGGCGTATAAAGCGAATTTTGCTGGCGCTAACTTGGTTTGGGCCGCTGTAAATGCCCTCGACTTCGACGCGCACGCCCAAATCCAGATCCCCGGCATTGCCGTAGCGATAGCGCGTCTGCGTATTCACTGCGACGATGAGCGTGCCCAGCAAAAACTGGCCATTTTGCGGCACAGCACCGATTAAACCTGTAGTCACCATTGGTGCGTCAAGCAGAGTTGCACTTGGCGTTGGCGTGCTACAGCGAACTTGATTGGCGCTGATCGGCGCGCCAACAACATAAGGGCTTTGCGCGGCGGCACGAATTTCAACATAGCTGCCGAGCGCAATGCCTGCACCACAATTAAGTGGCACCGCTTTCACGTTTACGACTTGGCTGCCGATATCGAGCGTGTCTGAAGATAAGAAGCTAACAAAGCCAGTTAAAAGCCAGCTTGGCGTTGGGCCTTTCAAGCCTAGCCGCGTGGCGATCAAACTATTATTGGGATCGACTTGCCCGGATACTTCCACGATATTGCCAACACTCAAGGCGCTAATGCCTTGCCCAGGTAGGGCCCGCAATACTGTATCGGCGTCGATGGTTAAGTTTTGACCCAGCACTTGCAACGGGTTGAGTTGCGTAATCGGCCCGCGCAGCTGGGTATTAATTTCGACAAGCTCGGCCAGACCGCTGCTGAGTGTGGCATCCGCCGCTAGACGCGCATAAACACTGCTGCCGGGGCCCGCTTGCGATGGTGTGGGCTCACCGGGGATTACATCACCATCAATCACGTACTGCGTCGCGGCATTTACGGCGAAGTCGCGGGTATCGTTGATGCCAAAGCCGGTACCGACGCGGTCTTTTGGCCGGGGCGCGGATGGCAGCTCGCTGGCCATCAACGGGAACGTTACCGCCAGTAATAAAAAACGCAGGAGCGGGGGGATTCTAGCCTTGCTTTGTCCATGCAAAACATTCAAATCCAGGTTCATGGCAAATCCTTCGTAGGTGATTGGCGTTTTGTTGATTTTGCTGAGCGTCCACGCCCGTCTTGCTTGGGCTCGGGTGGTGGCGGCTCGTCTTGGAAGTAATACAGGCCTAGCCCCAAGCGCGAAACTTTTGGTTCGTCCGGTTGCGCCTGCATGTGCAGATCGGTCAGCAGCTGATCAAACTCATCCAGCGTGCGGTTCGCGTTTTCGCGCACCCATTTTCTAACCACTGGCAATTGCGACAGCGGAATTTGCGTCTGATGCACATAAGCCTGCAAATATCGGTCGGTTTGCTGGTCACGCAGGTTGCGCTCAATGGTGCCGATCAGATCACTGGCCGCTGTGGCCAAGATGCCCAGCTGTTCTTGTTGATCGAGGCTAGAAACTAATAGCTCCAGATTTTTCAGCACATAAAGCCCGTCGCTTTGAAGTACCACATTGCCGCCGCGCAATAGTTCATCCAGCACGGCGCGCATCGTTGCGCCGCCAGCAAAGTCATTGACTAAGGTTTGAAAACTTAAAGCGCCCTCAAGCGGCAAAGTTTGTGGTTTGCTGTTTGCGTCCTGATATTTAGGCGAGTAGTTCCAACCGTTGATCACTCGGCCGGCACGATGAAACATGCGCACCGTGGTATCCATCGCGCGCGGTAGTTCACGCTGTAAACGCTCGACTTCTAAACGCGTCATGCCAGTGATGACGGCGACTCTGGACATAGTTTGCGGCTTTTGGTCAATCGCAAACTCCCGCGTTGCCACGTCAACATAAACCCACTTGAGCGCTTCCGCCGCCGATTTGTAGGGCACGGCAAAGCGCAGCAACAAGCGCACCAAAGGCCGAAACAGCCGAATCAGCATCGATGAAAACGGGTCGCTCGTGAGTTGCATGGTTCTTGGAAAAGCCCTTTGTTTGCTGCGAAGCTGCGTTGCGAAACTCCATTCTTGCTAAGTTATTCGCAAGAAAGTGCTTTGTCAAGATTTGGGTGGCCGGTGCAACCTAAACTATTCTGTCGATTTGTTTGCCAAGACAATGCAATATGCTACCATTTCGCCTCCTAATCGCTTCCTTAGGGTTCCTAATGACCACATTGGTTATAAAAAATCTACCGCAGCTCCTGCACATCAAACTAAAGGAGCGGGCAAAGCGAAATCATCGTTCGTTAACCAAAGAAACGATTGCGCTGATCGAACGGGCGGTAGAATTGCCTGCTATCGATGTAAAAAACGCCAAAGACCCGCTTACAGCACTCTTTGCTGCGGGTGATGTCATGGCGCTGCAAGGCGTTAATTTTCAAGATTGGGCCGTAAACAGTCGTGATGTGTGGCGCTAAAAATGCAAGTAGTCCATTTAGACACCAATATCTTGATTGGCGTCACTGATCCAACTAGCACGATACGAATTGATCTGCAACACTGGTTATCTCAAGGCGTGCAGATCGGTGTTTCCGCTATGGCCTGGTCAGAATTTCGATGCGGCCCGGCATCACCCGAACTTATTGAGGCTTGGCAGCGCTTGCTCGACAATCGCATTTTGCCGGTTAACCAAACACTTGCCGAATTGGCAGCAGAGCTTTTCAACCAAACCGGCCGACGCAGCCGCTCGTTACCGGACTGTTTAATTGCCGCGACCGCAATCGATGCAGGCGCGCAATTGGCCACAATGAACCGAAATGATTTTGAACCTTTTACCAAGTTTGGGCTCGTTTTGCTTTAGGCCCCAGCCGATCAACGGGCGCCAAATTTACGCACGTGTGCCAGTTAATCAGGACGCCCCAGCCCTAAAACTCGACCCTAAAACCCAACTGCACACCGGTATTGTCATAGCGCGATTCACCAAAATGCCGACTCAGACGCACAAAGCCGCCAAGGCCATCAGCAAATTGCGCGCTTAGGCCCAGCATCAAGCTGCCGTAGCTGCGATCTTCTTCGTCTGTGCCGGCGAAAAATGTTTCGCGCGCCGCGCCGATATCGCCTAAGTAACGCAAGCCGACATTGTTTTCCTGACTATCAATCACTTGCGTCCAGCGCAGGCCCAGGAACGGCTGAACCACACCGTTACTGCCAGAAATTGCCCAGCTGGCATTCGTGCCAATGCTGGCGCTGGTGGTGGATCCCGTGACATCGGCGACCTGCACTGCCCAGCCGGCGCCGTTGCCTGCGGTATTTGAGGCGCGTTCGTCATAACCGTCCACTTCTTGACGCGCGTATTCGAGCTGTAAATACGGGTCAAGATTGAATGAGTCAAAATTCGCTTGATAGCCCAAGGTCAACGCGCCGCTGAGTAAGTCGGTATCAAAATCGGAGAAATAGCTCTGCGCGACGGACGTAGTTGCATCAATGGTGTAGTTGGCGCGCCGTATTTGATCGCTGCTGCGTTTGCCCGTGCTGGCGAGTGCGGTGAAATACCACGGCGATTGGCCGCGTAGTGATAGATACACATCACCGATCAAATCGCGCTGATCCAATTCCCCGGAACCGCCGGTGTAATCTGCCGTGGTTTTGCGATAGCGAAATGCGCCGCCAAAGACGCCGTTCTCGCCAACGCTGCGATCCAGTCCTAGCACGACGCCAAAGCCTGAACTGTCAAAACCGTCTTGATCGATGCTGGCCTCGCGATCTATTTGCGCGCTTTCGACGCTGCCAAAGAGCGACCACGGGCCAAAGCCAGCGCCGTCATCTGCTGCCAAATTCCAGCCAGGGGTTGACGTCTGTGCGCCTGATGAATATTCAGAGAGGCCCATCAGGCCAGCGCCGCCGCCAATTTTGCCGAAACCGCCGGAAACGCGCGCGCTCAAAAGGCTACTAGCACCGGCCAAGAACGCGCGGTTTGCTGCGACTGGGGTTTGATCAGCCACTAGTGCCGCCAATGCATCCCGAACCGCGCCGTTGCCCGCGAATGCCGCGCCTACCAGCGAGTTACAGTCTTGCTGGAATCGTGCATTTGCCCGCCCTGATGTCGGACAAATAATGGCAATCGCTCGCGCCGCTTCGCGTTGGGTCGCGTTATTAGAAAAACGGTTCAGTGCCGCGAGCACCTGGGCATTTTGCGCAAAAAGATTTGAGGACATTGAAAAGTTCATCGCTATCGCGAGAGCGATGAGCGAAAGCGGTAGCTTTTTAGAGTGCATGGTTGATCCTTTGGCAGTGCTGCGAGGGACGTTGCCGACGAAACTGCGGGCAACACACGTATCGAACGTAGTATCCACCCAAGACACGACATTTTCACGAAAAGTTTACAAATATGTCGGCTCGTGCTGCCCAGACGTGTTGGGCACCAACGTGACGCGTACTGACTAGTCGCGCACACCCGATCTTTCACGCCATAGCGGTGCCCACTCGAGCCGTGTGCCAATGCGCCAAATCCACTCGATCGGCCCATAGTTAAAGTGCCTCAACCAACTGTGGCTGAGCCCAATTTGCGCAACAAATATACAAATCGCCAAGGCGTAGCAGTAGCGCAAGGCTAAGGTTCCGGCTAGGCCAAAACCCCACCAATAGAAAACCAGCGCTGCGGCCAGCGTCTGCAGTAGGTAATTGCTTAAAGCCATTTGCCCGACCGGCGCTAAAACGCGTAAAAATCGGCCGGTACTCTTACTCAAACACATCAGTGTGATGCCCGAAATGTAGGCGAACGCAAGCGGATACACCGATAACAGATACAGGCATTCTTCAACGGCCTCTGATTTAAAATCCGGCAGCACATCATAAATTTGCGCGACGCGAATCAGGCTAGTGATGCCACCGAGCGTGCCACCCCAAATCAACACCCTGCGAAAAAGTTGTCGATGATCCTGAATATTATGAAATATCTGGCGGCGGCCGGCGTAAAACCCCAGGACGAATAAGCCAAAAATTTTGAGCAATCGGCCGTTTTCAACATTGGACAGCGCGTGATGTTGAATGCCCTGCCAATTAAGCGCGAAAAATGACTCCCAGCCGCCGTGTGCAAGGGCGGCTAAGTTTTGGCTCTTGCTATAACGCACGTGCCAGACATCGGATAATTGCGGCAATCCCAGCTGATAGAAAATCGCCAGCAGCACCGGTGCTATGAGGGCAAACAACGCCGTCGCCAAAAGTAGGCGATCAGATTTGTTTCTCAGCAGCAGCAATAGCGCGCCCAGACCCGCGTAAAAACGCAAAATGTCGCCGCACCAAAGGAAGTACGCATGTGCCCAACCAATCAAGAATAAAATGGCGAGTCGGCGCGAATACTGCGCGATAAAACCCGGCTTTTGCTTCGCCTGTGCGCGTAACAGCTGCACCGAAAACCCGAGCCCAAATAGAAATGAGAAGACCGCATAGAATTTCCCGTGCACGAATAAGCGCGTAAAAAACAGGAAAATCTCATCCATTGGATGCGCGAGCAGGCTCGCTTGGATTGCACGCGGCGCCAATAAATAGCCACTAAGCCAGAGAATATTGGCAAACAAGATACCGCCGACGGCAAAGCCGCGCAGTACATCTAGACTGTCAATTCGTGCATCGATCACGCTTGCGGTTGTAGTCATTGTTTCCTGGTTTTTTGTCACTATCCTGTGCTGTACCGAGATAGCCTAAAAGAATTCTCAATACAGAGAAAGTTGAATTGCAAGCAAACAAAGGGTCAGAGTCGACGGCCTTGGAATGCTTGCTTTACTAACACGAAGCGTTAGTATGTGCGCATGGCGATCCTATCATTTAAGTGTAGTGACACCGAGTCACTTTTCACCGGAAAGCGTGTCAAAAAATTTGTCAATTTCCAGAGCGTTGCGATGCGCAAGCTCGCCATGCTCAACAGGGTGGCAAACTTGAATGACCTTCGCATTCCGCCCGGCAACCAGTTAGAGGCATTGTTAGGAAACCGCAAGGGTCAACACAGCATTCGAGTCAACGACCAATGGCGCGTATGTTTTATCTGGACGGATATTGGCCCGAAAAACGTCGAAATTGTGGACTATCACTAAATGGAGAATTCTATGCGCGAAGTTCCTTACCCCAGCCCTGGCGAAATTCTCCTTGAGGAATTTCTTAAGCCTATGGGTATTACGCAATACCGCTTGGCAAAAGAAATTTGCGTTTCTCAGCGACGTATCAGCGAAATTATTGCAGGCACGCGTTCTATAACTGTTGATACCGGCTTGCGGCTCGCCGCCTTTTTTGGCATGTCCGAAGGTTTTTGGGTAGGCTTGCAAATTGATTACGACGCGGCGCAAATCAAAGAAAAATTGGCAGTCGTTTTAGCCAAAATAAAACCATGGGTTGCCAGTACACATATCGATGCTATGGCCTAAGCCGTTTCAAATTCGGCAAATCAACCCGCAAACCGCCCCAACGCTCGCCCCATTTTCACTGGCGCGGCAGCGGCAATATCGGCATCAAATTGGATTGGCTTTTCGGTCAACACAATCGCGGTCGAGCCCATGTTAAAGCGGCCCATTTCCGCGCCTGCCATCAAACTTGGGCCATCATCAAGCCGTGTATCCACGATTCTTTGTGCGTACGGCGGGGTTACCGTGCCGCCCCAAACGGTGTCGATGCTGGATACAAAAATCGCGCCCACCAGCACTAAGGCAACTTGGCCGTGCTCGGTTTCAAATAGGCAAACTAGACGCTCGTTGCGCGCAAACAGCCTGGGAATGGATTCCGCCGTCCAGGTCGCGACGCTAAACAGCCGCCCGGGTACGTGCAAAGTGCGCAGTAATTTGCCAGCGATCGGCATGTGCAAGCGGTGGTAGTCGCGTGGGCTTAAATACACTGTGGCAAAGCTGCCATTCGCAAAGGTTTTCGCTAGTTCAGAGTCACCTAAAAGTTCAGCAGCGCTGTAGTCCATGCCTTTGGCCTGCACAATCCTGCCTTCCGTGACTGGCCCCGCTTGGCTAATCGCACCGTCGGCCGGGCATAAAAGCAAGTCGTTGCCGCTTGCAATCGGGCGCGCGCCCGGCTTGAGGGCGCGCGTGAAAAAGGCGTTAAAACTGGGATAGGCCGCTAGATCCGGCTCTAGCGCATCGCTCATATCGACTCGGTAGCGCTGCACAATTTGGCGGATGAAGGTATTTTTCACCCAGCGCCATTCGCTGCGCGTCAAATAAAACATGATCCGGCTCAAAAACCGATGCGGCAATGCGTACTGCAGCGCCAATGCCAAGTCATGCTTAATCATCGCTGGCCGCCTTGAATTTTGCTGGTCAAAAAAGCGGGTACATCATTGCGCAACTGCGGCCAGTCAAACAGCGATTGCTCAACCGGACGTGCGATTGCCGCTAATTGCCCTTGCGGATTGATTAGGAAAATAGAAGCGGTGTGCGCCATCGTGTAGTCCTGTGCACCGGGGCCATTTGCTTCTTTCTCGAACACCGCGCCCAAATTGGTGGCAAAGCCAGTTAAGGCTGGAATGTCGCCGCTGGCTGCAATAAATGCCGGGTTGTAGTGCTTTACGTAGCTGTCCAGATTCACCGGCGTATCGCGTTCTGGATCAATTGAAATAAACACAATTTGCGCCGCCGCCGCCTCTAGGCTGGGTAACTTCAAGATACCAAATACCGCGTTCAGTTCAGTCAAAGTCGTTGGGCAAACATCTGGGCAGGTGGTAAAACCAAAGCTCAGCAGCGTCCAGTGGCCTTGCAACTGCGCCAGCGAAAACTCACTGCCGTCGGTATTTTTTAGACTAAATGCTGCAATTTTTTTTGGCGCTGGGTACACCAACAGGCTTTTGTAGGCGCGCGGATCAAAGTTGGTGTTTGCCGCTGGCGCAGCGGTTGCGCCGGAACTGGCCAGTGTTGCAGTTTGTGAGCCGAGCCAAAGTCCTAAGCCGGCGGCGATCGCAACCAGAAAAATGATGAGAAAAACGTGTTTGTCGGCTAAGCCAACTTGGCGCATGCCAGCGGGATATTTTTTCATTCCGTGAGCCTAGCCGATCAAACATGAAGCGTTGGCAAAACCGCTGCATTGATATGGCGCAATCCTAGGAAAGTCTTCAATGGACTTGCCAAATTAGCCATACCGTCGCTGCACTTCGGCGACTGAGTCAATCAACAACTGTTCGAGCACGTTCATGTCAATATCAATAAGTTTGCGAATAGATAAGCACGACTTAGCCATCTTGTGTTTACCCAGCTTTGCGAGTAGCGCACCCTGTTCTGGGCCATCGGCAACCAGATAGACACTGATCGCCGGTTTCCTGGACGAGAACCCGGCCGCACAAGAATCGCCTTCGCGCCCGCTTGCATACTTATAGTGATAACTACCAAAGCCGACGATGCTGGGCCCCCACATTTTTGGCGCATGCCCGGTGATTTTTTGCATAAGCTCAATCAAGTCGTCGCAGTCCTTGCGTCTGGATGGCTCTGCAATGGCGTCGAGATACGCGTTAACACTGGCATCCGTGGCTTTGGTTTTGTTCTCAGTCATAGCAAATCCTAAGCAAAAAAATTTTACTGCAGCGTCCTGTGCGCCGGAAGTGCAGGCTTTTTAGGCCGGGCTTTGGCGGCCAGTGTGGCAATTTCCAGATACAGCATCAGTGCAGTGATTTTGGCGAACTCGCTCAGCTCCATGAGCGCCGTTTCATTGCCTTCGATGTCCGCGTCCAGTTCAATCTCGGTGCGTGCGATGCGTTCCATATCACGCAAGCCTTCGCGCGCATCTTTGCTCAAACTTTTTTCCTGATTAAATCCGCCTAAACCCAGCCCGCCTAAAAAGCCGCCGCACCATTGTGTTAGGGCATCGGCACGCTCATTCAGTTCGTTTAAATCATCAGGTAGCAAAAGCTTCAACCGCATCTCTGCCTGCGCCAGCAGCTTGATCGTCGATTGCGCAAAGCCATCTAATTCGGCCTCCGTGCCATCGGAAAGTTCTAAATCGTGCTCATCTAGAACAATGGCGATCCAGTGCGCCATCGGTGTGCGCGGTGCAACGATGCCATCGTGCTCTTGGCTGAGTGTCTCGTCTAAAGTTGCGCGCGTGTGCATCTCGCCGCCGGCGCACAAATAGCCGACGAGCGAGCCGTGCACGTGTGCGGCGCTAACGCTTAAGTTGAGTTCGCTGACTAAATCGCTGAGCCAGTCATAGTCATAGGAATCTTGCATGGATATGTACGCCATTAGTTGTATCGGGCTAATTTAGTTGTATCGGGCTAATTTGTTTTGATGAGGCTAATCGTTGTCCTGCCCACGATCACCAGTCAAGGATACGACTTCAATGCCAAGCACGTCGGTGAGTTCATGTATGACTTGCGCAATTATTGGCAGCATCGCTGCAGCATAAAGCGCTGAGCGATCCAAATTTTCGATGCGGCCAAACACACAAATGCGCAGCTGTTCAGCGGTGCGCACGCGCGCCTCGCAATCGCGCAGAATACGCTCGAACTCGCTGCGCGTGGGTTGGCAGCTTAGCGCATCAAACAGCTGGGCAAAGGCATCGATCAAACCTTGCGTGTTAATGCCCAGGCCAAAATCCACAGGATTGAAATCAAAAATGCCAACGCTGGCATCAGTAAAAATGCGAAAACTACATTTTTGCAGCGAGTGATATAGCGCCTCGTTGGAAATCAGTAGCACCAATAAGTTGCGGCGGTGCGCGATCACGCTACCACCCCGATCTGTCCAAATGCCGCTTTGTATAAACTGGAATAGCCTGAGCTGATCGCTAAAGTCACAGGCCTGTAGTTGATCCAGTATCAGCAGCGTGCAGCTCGACTCGCTGAAGGCGCAGGCCTCAGTCACGATGCGCTCAAAGGCATTCAAGGGTGCCGCTGCACGCCGGTCGCCGGTGTCGACGCCCTCGCTATCGTCCTCGCGCGTGGGTGGCGTGGGTTCGGGAACTTGCTGGCGGCTAAAGTCGTGATAAAGCCGGTGTGGATAGGCTAGTGCTAAGCCCAATGCATGGGCAAAAGCTGTTTTACGGCGCGCGAGCGTGCCGACCAATTCCGCAGCACGTACCGAGTTATTTTGGCATTCTAGTAAAGTACGCACGGCAAAATCGTAATCTTCGTTACTTTCAAAACCGAATTCGGCCAATCGGTTTTTTAGCGACGGGTTTCTTAGCGATGGGGAACTTAAAGACATGCTGTTTCACCGTGCGGTTTGCGGCTTAGTTTATGCAATTGCCGAAACGCTGTGTTGCCCAAAGGGCCCAGCTTGCTACCATCGGCGTTTCATTCGTGCGATGCCGATTATGCTGGCTTTAATTTTGGCGCAGGGCCTGTATTTTGCCGCTACGCCCTGCAGTGTAGTCTTGCCGCCAGAGCTGCAGCAGGGCGATTTGGTGCGCGGCCGCGCGCCGCCGGCTAGCGTCATTAGTTTCGGTGGGCGTCGGTTGGCACAAACGGCGGCGGGTGAGTTTGTTTTTGGCATCGCCTCGAATGCGCCGAAAATCGTGGCATTAAAAATTCAAGCAAGCACTTGCAGCGCCAATTTGAATGTTCCAGTAAGCCAGCGCAGCTATCGTACCGAACGCGTCGACGGGGTGCCGCAAAACACCGTTACCCCGGATGCACGGACCGCTAAACGCATCGCTTTGGAAGGCGCGATGATTCAAAAAGCGCGCGCTGTGGACTCCAATCTGCTGTTTTGGCAGCAGCCGTTTCAATGGCCCGCAACCGGGCGGATTAGCGGCGTTTACGGCAGTCAGCGCATCTTAAATGGCCTGCCCAGCAGCCCGCATTTGGGCTTAGATATGGCCGCCGCTACCGGAACGCCGGTCGTGGCGGCGCTGGCTGGCAAAGTATCTTTGGCGCACAGCGACATGATCATGACTGGTAAAACGCTGATTATTGATCATGGCTTTGGCATCAACACGATTTATATCCATATGAGTGAGATCGCTGTGCAGCAGGGTCAATTGGTAAATGCTGGCCAGCGTATCGGTGCGATCGGCAGCACCGGGCGTTCGAGCGGCCCGCACCTGCATTTTCAAGTGCAGTGGTATCAGGAAAAGTTGGATCCCGCCTTGGTTTTACCAGTGCGAAACTAGCTAGCGCGGGTTTAGGATTTAGCGCGACGAAACCACGCGGCGATACTGTAACGATCGCGGGTTGTGCGCTCGACTGCATGTTCGATGTCGGCACTAACAAACAGCACGGCGCTTCGGCTTGTCGGTGGCACAAACTGCACGCCTTCGGGCAAATACAGCGCCAGCCTGCCACTATCTGCGGGCCGCCACGCCGGATTGAGATAAAGCACGAAAGAAATCACACGCTGCGCATCGTGATGAAATACATCTTTATGGCGTGCGTAGCCGGTGCCCGGTGCATAGTGTGCAAAATGCGCCTCGACACAGGCCAAATTTAGCCATAGCGTTTGATTGAGCGCACAGCGAAGCCTATTTAACATCGCTAGCACGTCGGCTTCGATGGCACTATTTTCGCTACTTAGCCAATGCGTGCGATCACCGCGAATGGCTAAATTAGTGCTGTGCCCAGCGCCAATGCCAGCG
>JANNYA010000204.1:0-8218 GCA_031409855.1 Rhodanobacteraceae bacterium
AAACTGAAGGATCGTCTTCCCCGAATGTTTTAGTCGGGGATCCAGCCTGCACCTGCGCAAAGTACAGCGAATTGCAATGGTACAACGCCAGAGCAAGCTCCCTGGATTCCCGCCAAAAGCACGCGGGAATGACGAACTCAGAGCGCCCCCTCATTAACCTCGAATCAGCGAAAATTACCGAGATTCCCCGACAGTTTGAATGGCACCCCAATCACACCCCAAACTTGCTAGTTGAATCAGTGTAATCATTGCCATTGCACCGCTGCCAATCGTTGGATCAAGTACTTGCCTTAGTTCTTCACATCACTCAGATACTTATCTAACCAGCTGCCCAGTTCCCCATAGAAAAACTTGCTGTTTTCGCCCTTGAGTATCCAGTGGTTTTCATCTGGAAAAACGATCAGTTTCGAGGGCACCTGCATGCGCTGCAGCGCACTCCAGTATTCGAGCGTGTTATTGAGCGGCACGCGGTAATCAAGTTCACCCACGGTGACCAAAACCGGCGTTTTGAAAGCACCGGCAAGGCGAATTGGGTTTTGCGTCCGCCACACTGGGCCTTGATCCCACACCGGCCCACCGGCGTTCACTTCGCGGCCATAAATAACATCGCTAGTGCCCCATTGCGCTTCTGCGTTCACCAGTCCTGCGTGGCTGATTAAGCAGCGATAGCGTGTAGTGTTGACGCCTTGAAGCCAGTTTGCCAGATGCCCGCCATAGCTCGCACCGCCCGCACATTGGCGTTTGCTATCGATAAAGCTAAAACGACGCACGGCATCGTCGGCGGCAAGCGTCAAATCGGCGGTTGGGCCTTTGAATGGATCCTCTTGAATCTCTTGTGCAAACTTCTCGCCACTGCCGGTCGAGCCTCGGTAGTTGCTTAGCAGCACGACATACTTATCTTGTGCGATCAAATGATAGTTCCAGCGCAGAAAAAAGGCGTCGCGCCACATAATGTGTGGGCCGCCGTGGATCAGCACTAACAGCGGATATTTTTTACTGGCATCAAAACCCGCAGGGCGAATGAGCATGCTGTGGATCTTGCTGCCGTCAGCACGCGTGCTCAAAAAGTGCTCGGCCTGCGATAGCTCAAGCTGCTGTAATCGCTCTAGTCCAAAATGAGTTAAAGCAACAAAGGGCTGATTCTTACTCGTATTGTCGATGCGTACGATCTGCATGGGCAATTGCGCACTTTCATAGGTGCCAACCAAGCCTGCGTCATTGCCGTTCAGTCCGCTCAGCACGCCCTGCGTCAGTTGCGTCACGCGCTTGACCTGCGCCAGTTTGAAATCGCATTGCCAGAGTTGCTCCAGACCGTTTTCTTCGACGCTAAGGCTCAAATGCGCGCGTCCGAGCGCAAAACTAGTGATTGCCAAGCGCTGCGGCATTTGCAGCACGCGCATGTTTTCCAGGCCCGTCGCACGCACATCAAAGCGCACCAGTTCGTTGGCGTTGTAAACCTTCGCAGTGCGCGGGCTGCGCAGTGCAAACAGGCTGCGCCCATCTTTAGAAAACACCGGTTTCGAGTAGCTATCTGCGGCGTCTAGCGCGCCGGTTCCAGTCCAGCGTTTGAGTGCACGGGTGGCCGGGTTATAGGCATACAAATCGGTATGAGTGAAGCTAAACGCGGCGCGGTTGCGATTGGTGGAAATTGCCAGAACCACTTGCCCATCAGGGGATATTGCGGTGTCTAGCTCTTCACTTAATTCGGTGAATTGACCGCCAAACCCTGGCTGCTGAGTCAGTGGATTGCCGGCAAGCACGTCGGTGATTACGCCGTCGCCAAGGTTGAGCAGGTACGGGCGAATTTGTTTGCCATCTAACCATTTGTCCCAGTAGCGAACCGGAAAGCTATCGTAGACGCGGGCGCTTGTTTTTCTGCTCGCACGCTCCTCCAGCATGGATTTTTGCTCAGCTTCCGAATTTGCCTCGGCGTAAACATTGGCAATAAACAATAGCCCTTTGGCATCGGGTAAAAACTTCGGTGCGCGTGCGCCATGGGTCAAGTTCGTTACGCGCGTGGCCTCACCGCCGCGCAATGACAAGGTGTAGAGCTGTGGCACAAGGTCGCCTTCGCGCAGCGTGCTAAAAGCAAGCATCTGGCTGTCAGGCGCCCAGGCCACGCCGGTTTCTGCGGCGATGCTTTGGGTCAGCCGACGCGCCGGATTTTTGCCGTTCGTGGCCACCAGCCAAAGATCCTGCTTTTGTTGCAGCGGGTCGTAGGACGGCTCAATCACGGTAAAGACGACCATTTGCCCGTCTGGGCTCAGCACCGGGGCGCTGACGCGCGGCATTAGCCAAAGATCCTCATGGGTAATGGCTCGCCTTTGCTGCCCACTGCCTTGCGCGGCAGTCGCGAAAGCTGCGTGATTGATCGCAAACGCTAAGCCGATCAGTGCCAGTAGACGCACGGAACTCAGATTCGACACAAAATTAAGAGACGACACAGGCATGACTCCATTGAATTGATCCATCATGGTAGCCAATTAAATGTCGCTAAGGCCGTGACGGTGCAAAAAAGTCAGTAGCGAATTTGTTTTGCTTGCTTGCCCTCAATCACACGCCAAACCCGCCGCTTGCGTCAGCCTAGTCATTGCCATAGCACCACCGCCGATCACTGGATCAATCGCCTGCCAACGCAACATGGCGTCATTGGCACCACTGACGCTAAACGTTACTTGCCCAAACAGGCTGGCGCGCACATCGCTAGGGCGAAATGCGCTGCCGAATTGCGCGCCGGTGGTGCGGTAGGCGTCCAGCGTTACGCTGTTGCCGTTTGTAGTCGCGTTGCCTACCAAATACAGCGGCGCACCGTTTAAATAGACGTACCAGGTCAATAGTGCTTCGGTATCGTTGCCACGCGGGAACAGCACCATCGTCAAACCATGCCCGGATTGCGCTGGATTAAACCAGTTGCCGCTGTGGCAAGCACTCAGGCGATCTGCCGGGCGCGGCGCGTTAAAGTCAGGCCGGGCAAGCGGTTGCAGGGTCAATATCTGCGTTTGCGCAGTGCTGGGATCTGGATAGCTTAGCTCCGCGCGGTCTGGGGCTAAAAAGCGCACAGTGACTTTGCCAAATGCGCTGCGCTGGACTTGGCTGCTGGCAAACAGAGGAGGAAATTGGCCGCCAGTCAGCGCTTCCAACTGCACTTCACTGCGGTTTGCTTGCAGCGGACCAACGCCATAAAACCATGCGGGTGTGCCGCCCTGGTAGCTATACCACGCCAGCAGTAAACGTGGCTCATCGTTGCTATCTAGCACCTCTAAATGCAGGCCCTGGCCGCTCAAAGCGGGGTTGTACCAATGCCCGGTGTATTGCGCATCGGCGCGTTCAAGCACGCGGAAATCAATATCGGCTAGCGCACTGCGCCACACGCCACGGCCATAGGTGAAAGCGTGTAGAAAGTGCGGCGCGGAGGTATTGATCACCAATTTTTCAATGATCGCCGCGTCAAAGCCGGTTTGCTCTGCGCTCCAACTGGCGCCGGTGTCGTTGCTGACAAATAGCCCCAAATCAGTGCCGATATAAAGGCGGCGCGCATCCGTGGGGTCGACGACAATGCTGTGCACCGGCAGGTCAGGTAGGTTGCCATCAATGGCGCTAAAGCTGGCGCCGGCATCGGTTGAGCGCCAGACGTGCGCGCCACCAAAGTTCGAGTAAGTTGCGTACAGCACGCTGGCATCGTTCGGATCAAAGCTCAGGCTAGAAACCCAGCCCTCACGCGGTTTAGTGTTGCTCCAAACGCTGGTTGTGTTGCTGGTATAAGCCGCAATGTTGCGATAGATGCCGTTTGCAGTCGCGGCAAGGACTAGCCCAGGCCTAGATTTATGCGTGGCGATTGCATTGATTTGATCAAAAAAACCAAAGCCAAAATTGGCGCTGGCAACTTGCCAACTTTGGCCGCGATTGCGCGAACGCCAGACGCGTGTGCTGCCGAACCACAGCGTATCGGGCCCGGCCAAATCAAGCTCGAACGGCGTAATAAATAAGCCGCGATCCGTAATGCCACTGCGGATGCTGACGAAGCTATCCTGGCCGCGCGCAGCGCCGTCATCGGCGCGAAACATATTGCCGTTTTGATAGCTCAAATACAGCCTGTTTGAATCACGCGGGTCAATCGCGTTGTAGGAACCATCGCCACCAAAGGCAAAGCGCCAGTTACCGCGATCAAAAAACCACGTGCCGTTGTCCTGCGCACCCGCCAGCATGCGTTGACCATCGCTGGAAACCGAGCCCTGATAGAACTGGCTGGAGCCCAATCCTGCCTGCGCCGGGCGAAATTGATTGGTGATGCCGACCGGCCCGCACGGCGCGTTTAAACCACGCATGACCGGCGCGTGGGCATCTGAATTTAGCGAAACACCGCCATCATTACCGACATAAAGTTTGCGATTCTGGGCGCCGTCAAAAGCGGGGTGAAAGCTCAGTACGTGATGGTCTGCATGATCAAAGGCGGATTCGTTGCGGCCACGCCACCAATAGCTGGCGATGCCAAAACTGGCACCGCCGTCATCCGAGCGAAATAGATCAATGCCACCGACCCAAACGCGTTCTGGGGATTGCGGATCAACCGCAATCGTTTGGTCGTACCAGCCTGCGGTCAGGAAAAAGTTTGAGCTATTGCCAAAGTTGCAGCGGCTATTTTCGTGCGCCGTCAAATTATGCAATAAATAGCTCGAAATTGAATCGCTGACACTGGTGTTGCGCAGTTGCGCGCGCCAGCTTTGCCCGCCATCATCAGATCGAAATAGCGCATGCAGGCCATTGTTGTAATCGCCGACACCATCATTATCCCGATCTGGGCCATCCAAAATGCTGGCGCTTAAGCCATACAGCGTGCGCGGCTGGCTCGGAGCGGCGGCGATGGAAGTTCTGCCCATGCCTGGCTCCGACAACACCTGCGGGAAGTTCACCACTGTGGCGCTAGCATCAGGCGAAAGAAAAATAGCGGCAGGGCAGGGACTGTTGCAAACCTCGCCTGCAAGCGTGCCGCCGAGGTAATAGCGATCCGCCACCGAGCGTGAGCTACAGCTTGCCAGCAGCACTTCTGCGCCATTTTCAACGCGCAACTCCAGCTCGGTACAGCCTTCATAGCGTGCGCTATCGTTCCCGGCCATTGGGCGCAATAGGCGCTCAAAGCTAAGCCCGCCATCACGCGTACGCCAGACCCCGCTGTTGCTGGCGATGTAGACCCGGTTCGAGTCCAGTGGGCTAATTTTTAAGTCCGACACATAGGCGAAATCACTGTTTTGCGTGCCCGCCCAAGGTGACCAATGCGCGGCACCGTCGAGCGATTTATAAACACCGCCACCGCGCATCGTGCTGTAAGGGTGCGCGGTATTGCGATACAGCTCGCCAGTACCCGCAAACATCACCTTGCTATTACTCGGATCAATAGCCAGCGCGCCAATACTTAAATGTGACAAGCCGACCCCGGCGAAGCGCCAATTCAGCCCTTCATCACTACTAACAAACACGCCGCCCGAAGCCGCGCCAGCATACACGCGATAGGGCGGTGTAGGCTCAATCGCAATCGCACGCGTACGTCCCGCCAATTGATCCGGGCCGACATATTGCCACGCGCTAGCGCGCTTTGAATGTACGCCCAGCATCGCAGCACGCGCCTGTTCGGCGCGTGCCAACCAAGCCGGGTCGATGTTTGGGCTATTACGATTCGGTGCGCGCCGCGCAGTTTCCCACTGAAAGCGCGCGGCGGGGCTATCCGTGCGAATCGGCGCGCGAACTGTTGCCGAGGTGGGCGTGGCTAAAGTTTGCGGAGTTGAACTTTGAACCAAGTACCAGCAAAGCGCGGCAAAACCAGAAAGTGCGGCAAAACCAGAAAATGCGGCGAGGATTCGCATGTGATTGCTCCTAGTTCGCTAATTAGACGCCTTATTTTGACCGTGCAGTGTGGCGAATAAGCTGAATTTTCTTACTGGATTAACGAAAAGTGCCGCCACGTGGGTTTGCTGTCGTTCTGGCTGACTAGTCAAACCTGGAAATTTACCGCGCAATCGCCATCCCCAACCGCGCACATATCCCAGTAAACCCAGGAAACGAAGTCGCGATATTGGCGCAATCTAGAATTTTTATGGGCACGCGCGCGGCTAGGCTGGCGATGGCAAAGCTCATCGCGATGCGGTGATCGCCACGGCTATCGATTACGCAAGCGGGCGAATCCGAATTTGCGTTGCCAATCAAGCCACCGGCGCCTTCGATGCGCACGCCATCGGGGCGTTCTTCGGCGTGTACGCCCAAGCTGGCTAAGCCGCGCACCATCGCGCCGATGCGATCGCTTTCCTTCACACGCAGCTCTTCAGCGCCCACGACTTCGCTGGTGCCAACGGCCGCGCTTGCGGCAATAAAAAAGATCGGGAATTCATCAATCATGTCCGCCACGCGCGCTGCTGGTACGCGGATGCCGCGTAGCGTGCCGCCGCGAACGCGAATATCCGCCACCGGCTCGGCGCCTACCGTACGTTGATTTTCATAGCTTATTTCTGCGCCCATATCCTGTAAGCAGGCGAAAATTCCGGTTCGACGCGGGTTGATACAGACCTCGGTCAACAGCACATTTGAGCCCGGCGAAATCGCCGCCGCGACGGCAAAAAACGCCGCTGAAGACGGGTCAGCTGGTACCGAAACCGCGCACGCGCTCAAACTCTGGCCGCCCAAAATGCCGGCCGCCAAACCATCGCGCACCACGTTCACGCCGAAAGCTTGCAGCATGCGCTCCGAATGGTCGCGAGTAGGCTCGGGCTCGCGCACTGTGGTGGTGCCGTGCGCGTAAAGGCCTGCCAAAAGCACGCATGATTTCACCTGGGCGCTGGCAATCGGCGTGCTGTAATCGATCGCATTGAGTTGCTGGACCGGTGTAATGCGTAGCGGTGCCGTTTGCGCGGGCGTGGCTGCAATTTGCGCGCCCATCAGTGCCAGCGGTGCCAAAATACGGCGCATGGGCCGGGCGCTGAGCGAATGATCGCCAATGAGTGTCGAGGCAAAATTTTGCCCGGCTAGCACGCCTGCCAGCAAACGCATGCCGGTGCCGGCATTACCACAGTCCAAATCTGTAGATGGCGCGCGTAATCCAGCTTGCCCCGCACCGTATATGCGCAAATGATCGCCGCTGACTTCGGTGATCTGCACGCCGAGCGCGGACATGATTTTTGCGGTGTGGCGGGTGTCTTCGCCGGTCAAAAACCCGCGCACTTCGGTTACACCTTCGGCCAGCGCACCAAACAGCACCGCGCGGTGCGAAATCGATTTATCACCATCGACGCGAATTTCGCCGTTTAGTGCGATGCGCTTGGGCGCGAATATGAGATCCATCTCGACTCCTTTTGTAGAAACTACATTTTTTAGAAACTTTGTTGCAGCTTCGCAGTATTCCGCTTTTCGCGGACTGTTAAGCAATGCGGCCCTAGGCGAGCCACTTGCGAATTTGCGCGGTCACTTCGGGTGCGTGCAGCAATTCCATGTGGCCCAGGCCACGAATAATTTTTGTTTTGGATTTTGGCAAAGCCAAACTGCGCGTTGACTCCGCGTGCTGACCGAGCGCGCTACTGATGGGCACCAAACCGTCGCCTAATACCTCATCGCTAAACTCGCCCGGCGATTTAGCCAAGGTCGCCGCGATCGCATAACACTTAATATTCTCGGGCAAAGCCACGTGCTCGGCGGAATTTGCATTCCCGGCTATAATTTTCCCGTGCCGCAAATCGGTAATTCCCGCGCTGCGCATTTTCGCAATGGGTGCCAGCGCACCCGCATACGGCGTGGCCTGCCAAAGCGCATGAATCCAGTTGCCCGAGCGTTCCAGTGGCGCGCCCAAGTGTGGCGTGCCTAGGAAAATAATTTTGCGCAATTGCGTTTGCCAAACGTGCGACGACTCTGCCAAGTGCAGCGCACTGCGAATAACCAATCCGCCCATGCTGTGCGCGACAACGACCAATTCGGTTTGCCGGTCTGCAAATTGCTCATGCAGTAGCGCACTGAGCGCCGCGCCATTGTCGGCAACATTGCGGCCGGTGTTGTAGTGCAAAAACAGCGGCGTATAGCCCAAGCCGATCAACGCCTGAACATGCGCATCGGCGCGCCAGTGATTTTCGTTTAGGCAAAGGCCGTGAATAAAAAGCGCGTATTTTTGTGGTTCAGACGGCGCATTCGGAAAATCTTGGTGGCGCAAATGCATCTGAATTGCGAGCGGATTGCCGCTCAAATG
>JANNYA010000205.1:0-25523 GCA_031409855.1 Rhodanobacteraceae bacterium
CACCAGCTCGTCGGTTTTCGCGATTCGGTAGCCGCCAACAATCTGCTGTAATCGGTGATCCCAGATCCATAAATGCCAATAGTGCGCATCAAAATGATCTTCATCCAGCGCACGCCCGGTGCCTTCCTCAACTTCGCGAAAAGTGCGTTCTCGGGTGATCGCAAGCTGTTCCATTACACAACCCAGCGCCGCATGCGGGGCACAGTAGGCAATAAAATCGCCATGACTCGCCACTTGATAAGCCGCTAAGGAATCAAGCTGCGCCTGCAATTGCGCAGCCGGTACGTCGGCGCGAATCGCGCTGACAGCAGTGGGCGCAGGCTTTTCAGCTGTGCCGGGCGGCTGATCGGCGAGCCGTTCACAGCACAAACGCAAATACTGAGTCACCGCTTTGCCATCACTAATCGCGGCAAAATCCGAGGGCTCAATCAGGGCGCCAATGGTGGCGCGTACTTGCGTATGTTGCTTTGCCAACATCGCACGCGGCAAAAGCGCCGTGCGCAATCGCGGATGGATCCAGGCGGACAAATAGAACGCGATCGAATTACGGCCATGTAAAAAAATCGGCAGGCAGCTGGCTTGATGCTTAAGCACCAAACGCCCGATGAGCGCGTTCCACGGCGCGTCGTGCAGCTGCAAACTGGGCAGATCAAGTGCTGCCACGGTACCCGCTGGGAACACCAACGCCGCACCGCCACTGCCGATGTGTTTGCTTAGAATCCGGATGCCGCTGCTATTGGCCTGCTCGCGCTTCGCTTGCAGCACGTCAACTCCGACAAAGACGTCTTTAAACTCTGGAAATACATGCAATAGCTGATTGGTCAGCACTTTAAGATCGGGCCGAACCCGCAACAGCAGGCGCGTGAGTAGCATGCCCTCGAGCGCGCCAAATGGGTGGTTCGCAACGATCATCAGCGGGCCAGTCTTGGGCACTAGCTCCAGTCGCTCGACATGTTCGCAGCCGAGCTGCACGTGCATCATGTGATCGAGTGCAAAATCAAGCAATGCCAGCGCCGGGTTGCGCTCATCCACGCCCGGCCGCCCGGCATCGAGCCACCCTTGGTAAATGCCTTGAATGCCATCAAGCCGGGTTATTTTTGTAAGTAGCCCGCGCAGCAGCGGGTTTTTAATGGGTAGTGCGAGTAGTGGTTGGTGCATAACTAATGTGTGCTCGTTAATCGGTGCTGGGGTAATGGGCGCGAAGGCGGCGTTCAATTTGCCAGCTTTGATATAGAGCGCGCAAACTTGGCGGGCGATGGCCTTTAGTGCGCTGGTAAGCACCAATTTCAAATAAGGTGCGGTATTGCCATTGCAGCGTGCCGAGCGCCGCAAAAAACCCAGCGTCGCGGTCCCAAATGTGTATTGATTCGGCGCTGGCACCGTTGATCTCAACAATCTCAAGGCCGATCCCGCCGCGCAAGGCGGGCAAGTCCGCGAACTTCACGTCCAAGCGGCCGTAATGATAATCCGGCAGGTCAGCCAGGATCGCGTTTACGCTGGCACTTAGCTCGGGGGTGATGTGCGCGCGCGCGTCACGAAATACCGCGCCGCGGCAATGGCTGGCTGAGAACACCAGTTTTACCCGCTCACCGCTAGCGATCACACTATCCCAGCGCGCGGCCCAGCGTGTGCGATACAGGTGCAGCAGTTGCCCGGCGCGCGGGTCGCACGCCACCAGCTGCTGCAAAGTGCGCACGCCGTCGCCGACAACGGCTGGGCTGTATTTGAAGGTCAGCGAAGTAATTTGACCCACTTCGCCTGGGCGCTTCACAAAAAAGATGCCGACCTCGGGCTCAAAGCTCGCTAATTTCTGGCATAACACGGACGCACCAATGGGATAAGCGGCCATGGCTTCGGTCAATTGTGCAAGCGAATGCACCAGCTTCACGCCAGCGCCACGGCAACCGATGTCGGGCTTGCATACCATCGGGAAATGGATCTGCGCTGCGTGCGCTTTCTTCGCGAGCTCGGCGGCCTGATTGGCAGCGGGCTGAGCATCAATCACGCTATTGACCCACGGCAATATCGCCGCTGCGCAGCGTCCGTGCGCTTGGGCCATCAGCTCACTCTTGCGCGCGCCGACCAAGCCTGCCATCGTCAAACGTGGGTTTGCAATTAAAGGCAAGGTCAAGGATCGGTGCCGCAACGCGAGCCACAGCCACTGCCAAAGTACTGGCCCATACATGACCGAAGCGGGCCAAAACTCGAAAAACGAAACGCTGCGCTCGCCCGGCTCAGGTGGTAATTCCCAATTCGCTTTGGTTTCGTTGTTTGCGCTGTTTGTCACGTGGCTCCTAGGTTAATTTTGTGGGGTTAACTGTTTGGGGGTTAATTATTGGGCCAGCGCCGCAAAATCTGCCCGAAAATACGCGTAACGAATGGCTGTCAGTGCCCTAACCGCGTTTTGCCAACCTACAAAGACCTGCAATGCCCGCATTATCTTTCATCAGCGACGTTTTCGCACGAGTCGTGCAACACGCCCGTTCGATTCAAACCGCTACGGCGCTGAGTTTCAATTACAGGCTAGCCCTCGGCAAGCCATGAAAGTTTCAATGGCGCTTCATCGGGCTCGGTGACCAATGCGAATTTTCGGTCATTTAATCGTCCACCAACCGCGCCGTCGCTGGGTCATACACAACATTGGTAATCGAGCCATCTAAAATTCTTTGCACCACTTCGTCAATCACCGTTAGCGGCACTAAGAACCACTCACGCGGCTTCAATGGCGTGCCAAACGGGTCGTGCAGCGTTAGCGCCAGCTGCGCTGGTGCAAAAATGCGATGAAATAGGTTTTCTAAGCGGGTGCGATTAACACGGCTAAGCTTGTAACTGGCGATTACCTCTACATCTGCAAACAAAAATGTCGACGACAACGCCGCATTCGCAATTCTGGCTTCAATGTTTCGGCCAGTAACGCCGATCTTATGGATTAATTCGCGATGTTCAGTAATAAACGGATGCGCGGACCTACTGCGCAGCACATAAATAAAGCCACTTTCGATATCGTCTGGCTCAATCGCATCGCTAAACAAAGGCCCCGCATGGGTATCGCTTAGCCTGCGCCCGGCGCCATCTTTGTACAGCGCGCGCTGCAGGGATCGCTGCAGCAAATTGCTTTCCGTGCCATTGCTGTAAATCGCTCTTAGCCGCGCGTCTTGTTCGCCGTTCGGTGCTTTGAAGTATTCGCCAATCCCTGCGACGTACACCATCTGGCCGCTGAGTATAAAAAAATCGCCCGTGCGGATGCTCGCTTTTTTACCAAACGGGCGCGCTTGCCGTTCGCCTGACTTCAGTTCGCGCTGCGTCTTTTCAAACAGCGGCGCAAAGCGATCAAAATCTTTACATGGCTGTTGCGTCGCGATTTCCTCAGCAGCGCGCTTTTCTGCGCTGGAGCGCACATAGCGCAATTCGTTCAAGGACACGGGTTCTTGAATGCCGGTCAGTTCGGCAAGCAAGTCTGAATCGTCTAAGTCGTCGCTTTCACTCTCTCCACTGGTGCCAACATCTAGCCAACCCTTGTGATCGAACGCGGCCAATACCGAGCGACATTCCTCCAATTCGCGCATGCGCTGCAGCCGAACGGCGTAAAGCCGCTCAAAAATATCCTTGTCATCACCATGTTCGGGCAGACGGCCTTGTTGCTCGACGAAACGTTGAATATCTTCAAAGCCCGCAATAATGCGTTCTTCGCGCGCAGATCGGCCGCCTTCTTTTTTCGGTGCCGCGAATTCTTCTAACTCATCGCGTAAATCGTCTAGCTCACTCATAGCGGCCTGCGTCTTTGAACCTTACAAAAGCAGTTGCACCCTCGGCCATGCGCTTTTCCCATGGGTCAGCTGCCGTCAAAGACGGCATGCGACCGCGTTCCTTTTTAAACTTCACCGCGCGCAATGCCAACTCTTTGGCTTCCTCCAAACTCATCGTGATGCGCTTGGCAGCAATCGCCGCCGCTACTTGCTTTAAGCTGGCCTCGCTCATGGCTTTGGCAAGAATCGAATATGCCTCGCTAAACGGGTTGATGCGATCAATCAAATCAATGTCCAAGTCGCGCACGTCCATCGCAAATCGGCGCACACCGTCAATTAAGGCGGTGTTGGCGCTAGCAGCGCCGCTCATCATCTGCTTGGCTTTTTGCGTCAAATTCAGTGCCGCAATCGCATGCTGGCGCACGGCTTCTTGATCTTGACTCGTCAATTCGGGGTATTTATCCCGAATAATTTTGCCTAAGCGCACTTGGGTTAGCTCTTCAGGCACCAATTCCTCATCAAATAAACCGCGCTCAACGCTGGTTTTGTCCTGCACAAAGCTGGCGATCACTTCATTCAGATCCTCACGACATATGCGCGCGGCTTCGGGGCTGGTTGGCTCCACCAAGCCCTTGATTTCCAACTGAAACTGGCCGGTGCCGTGATTGAAGCCCACGTTGCAGCGGTTCGGGTCGTATCCGGCATCGCCATAGTCAAAACCTTCAGTTGCACTGTTTTGCGGATGCTTTGCCTTGAACTCAAATCTGGGTGCCAACACTTGTTCCATCAGCAAACTGGCGGCGATGGCTTTCAGCGTGTCGTTTACCGCCTCCGCCACCGCCTGTTCGGAGGCATCTGGCTCAGCAATCAAGTTGGTAAATCGCGCACGCTTTTTATTCGGGGCATCGCGCGTGGCGCGGCCAACAATTTGCACGATTTCAGTCAAGCTGGACCGGTAACCCACCGTCAGCGCGTGTTCGCACCAAATCCAATCGAACCCTTCTTTCGCCATGCCCAGCGCGATCACAATGTCGACATGGTCGCGGTTGTGCTTATGCAGCGGGTCGCGCAAGGCTGCGGCTACTTTTTCGCGTTTAAGCGCATCATCATCGACCAAATCCGCGATTCTTAGTGTGCGCCCACTTTTGGTTTTGACCAGCTGAAAGCCAGTGCTTGGATCAGTGCCCTGCCATTCGCCTAGCGCTTCCATAATGCCCTCGACTTCGCGGATTTTGTCCTTGGTGCTCTCCCGCGAATTGACGTTGGGAATATGCACGATGGTCTTTTCATGCTCATTCAAGACTTCAAGCAAGTCTTTGCCATATGCGCCCGAATAAAAGTAATAGCCTATATCCAGCTGTTTGAGGTGCTGATAGCCGTTGAGCTGTTCGTAATAGGTGTAGGTCACGGTTTCAAACTGCGCCTCGTACAGCGGCGCGAGTACTGCCTGCGCATCGCCACGAAAGTACGAGCCCGTCATCGCCACGATATGGCAGCGGCCATGCTGAATCAGCTGCTCCAACTGCGTGCCTAACTTATTGTCGGCGTTGGCGGAAGCATGATGAAACTCATCCACCGCCAGCAGCCGGTCATCAAACGCCTCAATGCCAAACTTTTCGACCGCAAAACGAAACGTTGCGTGCGTGCAGACCAAAATTCGATCTTCGCTGCTCAAAAAACTACCCACCGAATTCACCTTGCCGCCGTCCTCGCCAGGCGCATTGCACAGATTCCACTTCGGCTGTACTACCCAATCGGTCCAGAAGCCGTATTCGCGCAGGGGCTCGTCGTTAAAGCTAGCGCCGATGGATTTTTCCGGCACCACAATAATCGCTTGCTTGCGGCCCTGGTTGTGCAGCTTATCCAACGCAATGAACATCAGTGCCCGGCTTTTACCCGACGCCGGCGGCGATTTAATCAGCAAATACTGCTCACCCCGTCGCTCATAAGCGCGCTCCTGCATCGGGCGCATGCCAAATTCGTTCGCATTGGTCGAACGCCCGGTGCTGGCGTAGGCGGTGGAGATGGCGGGGATGATTTTGGACATGGGTTTGCCTGCAGAATGGGGTGTGACGGTGGAAGTACGCTCGGATCAAAACCCGATCAAATCTTTTGGAGGCTAAGTTACGACGTAAGTTGTTGTTTTCATTGAGGCGCATGGTTTCTTGTTCATGCATTTAGCGCGTAGAATCAAAACCCGATCAAATCTTTGCTCAGGCCCAAAATGGCACATACCCTGATCGCGGATACTTTGGATCAGCCGGGCGAATAATTTTTGAATCTAAGGCTTTACGAATGACGGCTGATGCCTGTGAAGCATTTTGTGGCGCAATGCCAAAACGTTCGCACAAGGTCGCGTTTTTCATTCTCTGGCCGCTCACGTACTGCAATGCCGCATGCTGATAGCACGCCCGTAGCCGCTCATCTGGCGTCATTTCGGCAAACTTTCTTGCTGAAAACAAAGTTGTCCTAACTGCGTCACCCTCGGCGCGAAAATCGGGCGGCGGTAGCTGATGCAATTCCACGGCAACCAGAACCTTATCAATTCCAGTTCCCTGCTCTTCGCACAAGCGCATGCGGCGCATTAGTGATGCAAGTGCTTCATTGCGCGAGCGTGGCGGCGAATCCAGAAACCGATCTGGGTTCATCAAGGGCGTGCCTGGATTAGTTATTTCCAAACGGTCTTTGAACATCTCCACCAATGGGCCAGCGCCAGTGATCGTCATATCTTGATGAATCAAAGCATTGGCAACCAATTCGCGAATGGCAATGGCCGGAAAGCCCTGCTGCGTTTCACGAAAAGCTTTTCCAATGTGTTCGCTGCGCGGCACTTGACCGTCGATAAAATCAATCAAACCGGTGAAGCCGCTGGCATAGCCTTTCTGTCCGTCTTGTCGATTCGTTACCGTATCGGCCCGACTAAAGCCATCGTAAACCACGAAACGCACCGCTTTGCGCGCGATGGACGGCGAAAAATCGCTCAATCGCTTAGCAAAAAGAATCGCACCCAAGTTGGTGATATTCCAGCGCCCGCCGACATCGGGCTGCACCAGCCGATCTGCGCTGAGCTTATCGAAAATGCCCTGACGGTTGTCAGGCAAACGTTGGCCGGTCAGCTCAAAATAGTTCGCATAGTCCAGCCGCGAAAGTACCTCATCGCTGCTTAAGAACTGCGCCGCAAATCCAGATTCCCAGACAAAGGACTGTAGCTTCGTCCACAGCGCTTTGAGCCGTTCCGGGTGGTCTGAAAGTTTTGGGGTAGCGCTGCCAATGCGCACATAAGCACAACGTTCAAATTCGACAGCGCTCGCCGATGCGGCGGGTATTTCCAGTAACACTAAGCGCGAGCCTTGATAGTCAAGCGTTTGAAAGCTAAAGGCGAGGCTGGGCTGCAAGCGCTGGGCAAGCCACAATTCCAGTGGCTGCCCCTGCGATTTTTGGCTTGAGGGCTCAAAAGTTGTAGAAACAATCGAGTGATCCTCATCACGTACACCCCAAAGCACGTAGGCAAAATGCTGATCATGTAGCCGTGCAGCATTAGACAAGGCCGAAATCAACTTTCCGATAATCTGTGGATCGTTCACATTTTCTTTGAACTCTACCCACGGCGTTTCCGCTGGTAGCGCGCGCAAATCGTCAATCAACGCTAGCCTGCGGGCGCTATCGAATTGTGCATTCATCGTTTCGCCTTCCCCGCCTTCACCTTCGCCGCCCCCGCCATCACCGTATACAACTCAAACAGCTTCTCCAGCCGCTCGGTATCATTGCGAAACCTACGCCCAATATAGATGCGCTCCAGCGTTTCATCATTGCGTTCGTGCGCGGCGCGCAGGTTCTCGGGCATGGTTTCCGGGTCATACAAATCCGCAATCGTGGCTGGGAAATGCGCCTCGCGCGCCAGCAAAATCTCTTCGGCACAGCGGGTCAGATCGGCTTTGTTTTTCTCAGTTAAAACCGGCACTGGGAAGGTGTTCCAGCCTAGGGTGTTGGAGTAGCGATACCGTGTTTCAAGCTTGCCGCACACGGTGGCGATCCAAACTAGATGGATACGGGAGGCGATTAGGGCCATGTTCCAGAGTGGGGCGTCGTAGAGGGCGAAGGCTAGGTTGCTTATAATCGTGTTGGATGCAAAAAGGCCAATTGGAATAAACTCTCGCCTCTCCGAGCTAACACACGCCACAACAAGAGTTGAATTTACTGCGATTGCCTGCACCTGTCGGAAGCGATGTGGGAATTTTGCAGCGGGCCTTGTCTCTGCGGCTTTGCTTTCAGCTCGCATCTTTGCAACCGCTTCTATTCGGCGCTTAATTTCTGGAATGGACTCTGCTAGTTCGCGCGAGGCATCGTCAATCCAAAGACAGTAACGCTCCTCTCCCCGGATAAACTCTTGTGCACCCATAAATCGCCGAAAAAACTTTCGAGAATTTGGCGCGCTTGCTAGCAGTGCGCGACGCTCATTCGAGTTAAGTAGCAGATTGCCACCGTCAGTAGGCTTATTGCCCCACTCCATTCGGGCACGTCTATCAGTTGAATCAGAAACTGGTGTAACAATTACATCTATTCCCGGTACCAAATACGCATTCACGTTTTCTGCGATCTTCACAACCGTTTGGCCATCTTCGGCTTCCGTGTAAAGTCGGCTTGTTGTGTGGGCCATGTTGCTGATGCCGACAATCGCTACCGTAACGCCCGCATTATGGCTCGCCAAATTCGCCCACTTAAAACTGGTATGTGCAAACACAATCCGATGACCACTTTCAAAAATCATCGGCCATAAAATCGGCACTTGTTGGCCTTGGCAAATCGAATTGGTTGATACGAATGCAGAAACCGTTGGTGTGTGTTTGCCGTAGTCCGCCGCTTTCATAAACCAGCCGGCCACATAATCCAATGATTTCCAAGTTTTACTGCGTTTGCCAAAAATTGCGCCTAACTCAGATTTTTGTTCGTCCGATTGCCAGGTAAATCCCAAATACGGCGGGTTCCCACAAATATAAGTCTCCCCACCCGCATTCTCAAAATCCACCGCCGCCTGATTTACCGGTGCGCTAAACAAATCATCACCCAGCATTTGCACCGTTTTTTCAGTCGGCGGGCACACACTCAACCAATCCAAACGCAGCGCATTGCCGCAGGTAATCCAGTTTTGCGCATTCAGCGGCAGAAACTCGGCAAGCGCTTCTTTTTGGCCGCGATACAGCACATCGCACTGATATTCGGCAATGATCAGCGCTAAGCGCGCAATTTCGGCGGGGAATTCGCGTAGCTCGATGCCGCGAAAATTGGTCAGTGGAATATCGCTTTTGCGGCCTATTTCATCGCGGCGCGCATTGATCGTGTTTTCAATTTCGCGCATGTGCTTGTAGGCAATCACCAAGAAATTACCCGAACCACAGGCCGGGTCAAACACGCGGATTTTTGCCATGCGCTTGCGTAGATTCAGCAGCTTAGCCTTGTTTTCACCCGATGCTTCCAGTTGGCTGCGCAAATCGTCCAAAAACAGCGGGTCCAGCACCTTCAAAATATTCGGTACGCTGGTGTAATGCATGCCCAAAGCGCCGCGTTCTTCATCGTCGGCCACGGCTTGAATCATCGAGCCAAAAATATCCGGGTTGATCTTGGTCCAGTCCAACTGGCCAACCTTGAGCAAATAGGTGCGTGCAATTTTGCTAAAGCGGGGTGCTTCATTGCTGCCAGAAAACAGCCCGCCGTTGACGTAGGGAAAGCCATCCGCCCAGCGCGGCAAGGCAGCACTAGCGCGCGCTGGAATCGCCACATTCATTGCGCGAAAAATTTCGCTGATCACGCTGTGGGTATTCGACGAATCGCTGGCACTCATCTGCGCGATGGTTTCGGTAAACAAGTTATCGCCGTGGAAAATATCGGTATCTTCGGCGAAAAAGCAGAATATCAAGCGCGCCATGAAGTGATTCATTTCGCTACGGCGCGCGGCACTGCCCCAATCGGCGTTATCTTTTAGCAGCTCCAAATACAGCCGGTTTAAGCGGCTGGTGGCGCGAATATCAAAAGAGTTTTCCGCGACTTGTTTGACGGTAGAAATGCCCGCCAGCGGCAAAAAGAAGCCAAAGTGATTCGGAAAATCCGCAAAAGCGCAGGCGACGGTATCGCCGCTGCTTAAATCCTCGGCTTCAAAGTCGACGCCATCCGTCGCCAAAATAAACCGCGCTTTCGCTTTAACGGTGCTTGGGCTGGCTTTGAGTGCTGTGAGCGCTGTGCCGACATGGTCTTGAGTGGCAAGAATATGGATGTTGTTGACCTGCAAAACGCCAGCCAAGTCAGACTTATTGGTATTGCCCGCACGCAAGCGCTTGAGCGTGGTGTCTTTATTGCCAAAGGCGGCTAAAAATTCAAAGGGAAATTCGGCGGCGTTAAAAGGCTGCGTCGCAAGCTGGGAGATCGCTTCTTCAATTTCTACGGCGTTCACGGTGTGGCGATTTTGAGCATGAATAGGGCTATGGGCTGCGGGCGGAAACGCGGGCTGATGGTATTTCAGTGGCGAACGTTTTGCGCGACGCTCAAGCCAAAATCCGCTGCGCCTTCAAAATGCCAGCAATCAGCGCGTCGATTTCAGCCTCAGTGTTGTAAAACGCCAACGATGCGCGCGCGGTCGCACTGACGCCCAGACGTTGCATCAATGGATGCGCGCAGTGTTGGCCGGAGCGGATCGCAATGCCCTCTTGATCGAGCAGCATCGCCAAATCGTGCGCGTGCGCATTTTTGACTGTGAAGGAAAATACCGGGGCGCGCTGCCCAGCCTGTCCGGCGAGTGCTGGGCCAAATAGCGTCAAGCCGTCCACCGCGCTAAGCCGCTCAAACGCATACGTTGCAAGCAGTTTTTCCCGCTCGGCGATGGCGTTAATCCCCAATGCCAGCAACGATTCTACGGCCGCGCCCAAACCAATGACGCCCGCGATATTGGGGGTGCCGGCCTCAAATTTATTTGGCAATCCGCTATACGTGCTGCTTTGAAAGCTAACCCGCTCGATCATTTCACCACCGCCTAAAAACGGCGGCATCGCATCCAGCCAACGGCGCCTGCCCCAGAGCACGCCGGTGCCGGTGGGCGCAAACACTTTGTGGCCAGTAAAGACGTAAAAATCGCAGCCCAAGGCTTGCACGTCCACCTGCATGTGTGGCGCTGCTTGCGAGCCATCAATCAGTGTCGGAATGCCGCGTGCGCTTGCCATCGCACAGAGCGCTTGCACAGGATTGATGGTGCCGAGGGCGTTGGAGATATGGGTAAAGCCAAAAAGTTTGACGTCACCGGTCAACATACGCTCGGCGGCGTCTAAATCCAATACGCCATCATCGGTGATGGGTACGACGCGAATACTGGCACCGACGCGCTCGCAAAGCATTTGCCAGGGCACGATATTGGCGTGGTGCTCAAGCTCAGTCAGCAAGATCACGTCACCGGCTTTGATGAATTTGCCGCCAAAACTGTGCGCCAGCAAATTGATCGACTCAGTGGTGCCTCGGGTGTAGATAACTTCAGCGCGCTCAGGTGCATTGATCAGTTTAACGATGGAATCACGCGCCGCTTCAAAGGCCATCGTGGCCTCTTCGCCCATCGTGTGTACGCTGCGAAACACGTTGGCGGTGTATTCGCGGTAGTAGCGGTCACTGGCTAAAATGGCGGACTCAAATTTTTGCGCGGTATTGGCCGAGTCCAAATAAATCAGTGGCTTGCCGTTGATGATTCGCTTCATGCCGGGGAATTGCGCACGTACGTTCAGCCAATCGGGTGCTGCAGAAATGGCGTTCATTGCGACTCCTTGGCGGCATCAAGTAAGGCTGCGGCCGGCAGTTTCGCCGTCAACAATGCAATGATTTTTGCACGCAATTCTTGATCGGGTATCGCTTCTAGCAACTCTGAGCAAAATGCCACAGTTAAAATTTGCCGCGCCTGAGTTGGGTCAATGCCGCGCGAGCGCAGATAGAACAGGGCGTTGTCATCCAGCTGACCGATGGTGGCGCCGTGGCTGCACTTGACGTCCTCAGCATGAATCTCGAGCTCAGGTTTGGTATCGATTTCGGCCGCATCGCTGAGTAGCAAATTATTGGTTTTCAGCTGCGCATCGGTGCCATCGGCACCTTTGGCAACATAGATACGACCGTTAAACACCGAGCGCCCGCGCGCGTCCGCCACCGCTTTGACACGCGTGTTTGAGGTGGTATTTGCAACATTGTGGTTCAACACCAATTGCGTATCGCAGTGCTGGCGGCCATTGAGAACACTCAGGCTAACGACTTCGGCGTGCGCGGCAGCGCCATCCAGCGTGATGTGCAGCTCGTGGCGCGCAAGCAACGCGCCAAAGTTGATGTCGATAACGCGCACTTTGGCACCCGCAGCAACACTGATTTCGCTGCGCTCAATCAAATTTGCAGAGCTGGCGGCCGATTGCAGGCGAATAAGTGTGAGTTCGGCGCTTTCTGATAACGAAATTTGCGTCAGAAAATTGCTAAAGGTGTTTTCAGACAGCCCTGTGTGCTGCCAGATCAATGTCGCGTTTACGCCAGCGGCCAGCGTAAACAGGTGCGATTGCTGCACGATTGAGCTGGACTGTTCTGGGCACAGAAAAAAGTACTGCTGGCCGTTTAGCGCGTGCGTAAAACATGCTGCATTTGCCGCCAGTTCGGCAAACACGCCGGGAGTTTTGCTCTGTCGCAAAGCATCTTGACGACCGTTTGGCAACGGTGCTTGTGGTGCGGCACTGAACGCAAAACTCGCGGCAAGTGCATTTGCCAACGTGCCGCCTTGTTGTTTAGCTGCCGCCAAATCTAGCGCGCGCAGGCTGGTGTATTTCCACGACTCGGTTTTATTGGTTGGCAGTTTCAACGCGGCAGAAACATCGCCAAGCTTTTGCAGCAACATTTATGCCGTCTCCGCAAGCTTGCGTTCTTTGATCCACGCATAGCCCTGTTCTTCAAGCTTGAGCGCCAAATCTTTGTCGCCGCTTTGCACAATTTTGCCGTCCGCTAAAACGTGTACGAAATCCGGCACGATATAGTCCAGCAAGCGCTGATAGTGGGTGATTACTACGAATGCGCGTTCCGGACTGCGCAGCGTGTTGACGCCTTCGGCGACCATTTTTAACGCGTCGATGTCTAAACCGGAATCAGTTTCATCCAAAATCGCAAGCTTGGGTTCCAGCAGCGCCATTTGAAAAATCTCATTGCGCTTTTTCTCGCCACCGGAAAAGCCTTCGTTGACCGCACGCTGCAGTAAATCATCTTTCACGTGCAGCACTTTCAGTTTTTCCCGCACCCGCTGCAAAAAGGCGCGTGAGTCCATTTCCGGCTCGCCACGATATTTACGCTGCGCATTCAAAGCGGCGCGCAGAAAATAAGTATTGTTCACGCCAGGGATTTCGACCGGGTATTGGAAAGCCAGAAACATGCCTTCGCCGGCACGCTCGTTTGCTGCCATTGCCAATAAGTCTTTGCCATTAAAATGTACCGAACCTTCGGTAATTTCATAACCATCGCGGCCGCTCAGCACATAGCCCAGCGTTGATTTTCCGGCGCCATTCGGCCCCATGATCGCATGCACTTCGCCGGGCTTGACGGTCAGGTTCACGCCTTTGAGAATTTCTCGCCCAGCGACGCGGGCGTGCAGATTTTTGATTTCTAACATAATTAGGTGGCTTTCTTTATTGGTTTTGTTTTTTTGGCGGACTTTGCTAGCAGCGATTCGGGAACTTGGCCGCCCAGAGCTTCGACATCGGCTAAGTCCTGCAGACGGCCGGACGCCAATTTATTCGTACAAAGTCGTTTTTTATCGATGACACGCGTCGGCACCGACATCAATTCGGTAACTACCGCGTGCGGATAAGCTTCGGAAAATGTGACACCAGAAATTTTGGTTAGTATGTCAATACGCTTTGGTTCGTAACCTAACTGGACGATCAACTTTTCATTTTCAAAATCTGCAGGCGCGAGTTCTAAAGAACCCAAGCCAAAATCGTCAATTGCCGCGACTATGCGTAAAGCATTTTCTTTTGACGCTTCAACCCAAACATCTAGATCTTTCGTGTAGCGCACATGTCCATGTGCGGCTACGGCAATGCCGCCAACGATCAAATAGCGGACTTCAGCGCGATTCAATGATTCGATGAACTCTTTCCAATCTCGGTTCATTTTCTTCGCTCCAGTTATGCCACTCCGCGATAATTTCGAGCGCTGCGGTAATGCGCTCGGCCATGGGTTTACTTTGCCAATAGGCAAGCTGTGAGGGCTGTTGCTCAAAGCTGGCGAACTTTTGAACTGCCAGATAATCCTTTCTCTCACTCATCCCACCGCCCCTTCCAAACTAACCTCAAGCAGCTTCTTGGCTTCCACCGCGAACTCCATCGGCAGTTCGCGAAATACCTGTTTGCAAAAGCCATCCACGATCAAGCTCACCGCGTCTTCTTTGCTGATGCCGCGCGCGGCGCAGTAAAACAGCTGATCGTCGGAAATTTTCGAGGTGGTAGCTTCGTGCTCAACTATGGCATTGGGCTGTTTGACTTCAATGTAGGGGAAAGTGTGCGCGCCGCACTGCTTGCCAATTAGCAGTGAATCGCATTGGGTAAAGTTGCGCGCACCGACTGCGGACTTCTCGACTTTGACCAAGCCGCGATAGCTATTTTGCCCGCGCCCAGCACTGATGCCTTTGCTGATGATTTTGCTTTTCGTGCCACGGCCAATGTGGATCATTTTCGTGCCAGTGTCGGCTTGTTGCCGATGATTGGTGAGCGCGACCGAGTAAAATTCGCCGGTCGAGTTTTCGCCAATCAAGACACAGCTTGGATATTTCCAGGTAATCGCGGAGCCGGTTTCTACCTGCGTCCAGCTGATTTTTGCATTGGCACCACGACATTCCCCGCGCTTGGTGACGAAGTTATAGATGCCGCCCACGCCATTTTCATCGCCTGGATACCAGTTTTGCACGGTCGAGTACTTTATTTCGGCGGATTCCAGCGCGACTAACTCAACCACCGCTGCATGCAGCTGATTTTCATCGCGCACGGGTGCGGTGCAGCCTTCCAAATAGCTGACGTGGCTACCCGCTTCGGCAATGATCAACGTGCGCTCGAACTGCCCGGTATCACGCGCGTTGATGCGGAAATAAGTCGACAGCTCCATCGGGCAACGCGTGTTTTTCGGGATGTAAACGAAGGAGCCATCGGAAAACACCGCAGAATTGAGCGCGGCAAAATAATTGTCACCCGTTGGTACGACCGTACCAAGGTATTGCTTGATCAGCTCTGGGTGTTCTTTGACGGCTTCGGAAAACGAGCAAAATAATACGCCGGCCGCGTTCAGTTCCTTTTTAAAGGTCGTGCCGACGGAGACCGAATCAAAAACCGCATCGACCGCGACGCCCGCAAGTCGGGCGCGCTCATGCAGGGGTACGCCAAGCTTCTCGAAGGTCGCTAGCAGCTTTGGATCGACTTCGTCCATGCTTTTCAGCAAATTTTTCTTCGGTGCTGCGTAATAGCTCAAATCTTGAAAATCAATCGCTGCGATTTCCAGCTGTGCCCAGTTCGGCGGCGTCATCGTCAGCCAGTGGTGATAAGCCTTTACTCGCCAATCGGTCAACCATTCCGGCTCATTTTTCTTCGCGGAAATCGCGCGCACAACGGCTTCACTGAGGCCTTTGGCAAAGCTTTCGGTTTCAATGTCGGTGGTAAAGCCGTGCTCATAGCCGCGTTTGATCGCATCGTGAACCGCCTGCATGCCGCTAGTTTCTGTACTCGGTGCATCTTTCAATGCCTCCACCTGCATGCCACTAGTTTCGGCAGTCGGAGTCTCTGACACGGGTTCAATCTTTGTTTCGATAAGTTCTTGCGCATTCATAGTGTTGTTTCCTTAAACCTGCGCTGCAACAGCGATTGGGCGTGGCGCAAAAACGAGTGAATTGTCCGGCACTGCTAAATCGGCAAGCGTGACTGTTTCCAACGCCGTAATGAGCGCCTGGTTGATCTTGCGCCAATGCGACTTCGTGCCGCAAAATCCGGTCCGGACGCAGTTGCCACCATGCGCCGCGCATTCAGTCAGCGCCAATGGACCTTCGAGCGCAGTCAGTACTTGCGCAATGTTGATTAGATTCGGCGCGCGACTGAGCTGGTAGCCGCCGCTGACACCACGTGTCGCGCTGACCAGCTCGGATTTGGCCAACTGCTTCAACAGTTTCGCAACCGTGCTGGCGGATATTCGCGTGTCCGCAGCCAGTGCCGGTGCCGAAATCGGCACGGCTAGCTGCGCCATTCGCGCCAAAAGCGCCGTGGCGTAGTCGCTAAGCTTGCTGATTTTTAGCATCGACAGGTCACAAAGCAAGAAAGAGGACTAACATAGTCCTCATTCGGTGTAAGGCGCATGAATAGAGGTCACAGTGGAAATGCTTTAGTGGCCATTTAGACTTTCTATTGACACGTGTCTAGCAATCTCTATAAAATTCACTGCATGAGCTATACAACTGTACGCAGATTAGAAGAGAAAGAACGCCGCAGATCTGAAATTTTAGATGCGGCTGAAATTGTTTTCGCGCGCGCAGGCGTGAGCTTGGCGAAAATGGAAGATGTCGCGCGCACCGCACGGGTGTCGCGTGCGCTGTTGTATGTGTATTTTCCCGACAAGGAAGCGCTGCATTTTGCGATCTCGACGCGGGCAATGCAGCTGCTGCGTGATCGGTTCAAAGAAGCGATCGCTCGGCACGTCACAGGGCTGAATCAGATTATTGCGATAGGGCGGGCGTATTTGGCTTATTCGCAGGAGTTCCCTATGTATTTCGCGGCGTTAAGCTCTTTTGAGTCGCATAAACCCGATGAAATTGTGGCTGATTCGGTCGAGCAACACTGCATTTTAGCGGGTGATGAAGTGCATGCCGTGACCGCAAAAGCCGTGAGCTTGGGCATTAAAGATGGCAGTGTGCGTGCCGATGTCGGTGACCCGCACCTGATCGCGATTACGCTTTGGGGCTTTTTACACGGCGTCATTCAATTAGCGCAAACCAAGGCGAATGTGATCGCACACGACGGCATCAGCCAACCGCAACTTTTAGCGAAAGCGATGGAGTTGTGTTGCACAGCGATTGCGGGCGCCAACGTAGAACATTCGCATTCATAAAATTTTGACCAGGAATTGACATATGTCTAATACATGGATTAGAGCGCAAACATTATCAGCTGTCTTGTTATTGTGTTATGCCAGCGCGGTGCACGCTGGCGATGTGGCCAATGCTGCGGCCACAGATCCCGAGAGTGTGGAGAATTTCATTACGCTAGGCTTGCAGGGCAATCAACAGTTGCAAGCCGCTGAATTTCAGGTAATCAGTGCACAGCGCGCGCTAAAAGCGGCGCGATTGGCGTATCGACCCAGCATTAGTTTCGACGCACGCTATTTGCGCGCTGAGGGTGGCCGCAGCATCGACTTCCCGATCGGCGATGCACTCAATCCGGTGTATCAGACGCTCAACGGCTTGACCGCAGGCAGCAGCAACCCAACGCGGTTCCCGGCGATTGAAAATCTGCAGTTTGATTTATTGCGCCAGCGCGAACAGGACACGCGCTTGAAATTGAGCACACCGATCTATGCGCCACTTGTTGATGCCGCCATTGAAGCCGCCGATGCGCGCGCCAATGATGCGAATGCCAGCCGTGAAATTTACGCGCGTACTTTGGTGCGTGATATTCGCCGTGCCTACAGCGGCTTTGGACAAGCGTATGCCGCCACCGAAGTGCTCAAGGCTTCGGTCGTGTTACTGCGGGAAAACTTGCGCGTTAATGCGGCGCTGGTGACTTCAGGCTCGGCCACGCGTGATCGCGAGCTGCGCGCGAATGCGGAGCTGCTGGCGGTACAAGATCGTTTGCACAGCAGTGAAAATTCGATGGCAGCGGCGCGGCGCTATTTAAATTTCTTAGTCAATCGCGCGCTTGATGCACCTATCTCGCAGCCCGAGTCTGGACTGGCGGCGAGCGCACTTGAACCCAAGCTTGAACTGAGGGGCAACAGTGCGCTGCGTCCAGAATTGAGCAAGCTAGATGCCAATTTAGCGCTCGCGCATGCCGGCTTGAGTCAAGCCGCCGCAAACGGCAAACCCAGCATCGGCTTCGGTTTAGATGTGGGCACGCAGGGTGAGGACTACGGCTTTGGCCGTGGCAAGAATTTTGCGACCGCTGCAATTGTGTTGAATTGGCGCCTGTTTGATTTCGGCCAAACGCGCGCGCAAAAATCGTCCGCGTCCGCTCGCATCAGCGCCCTGCAAGCCGAACGCATTGCGCTGATGGCCCAGCTTGAGCTGGCGGCAAAGCAAGCGGCCGACGATGTAGCAAGCGCGACAAACCGTATTGCGACCGCGCAAGCAAGACAGCTTGCTGCCGAAGAAGGCTTTCGTATCGTTGCGCGCAAACGTGATGCCGGAGCCGCAACGCAAGTCGAATTTTTAGACGCCGAACGCGCCCGCACCGAAGCGGAACTGGCGCTCTACGCCGCCGGTTTTGATCGTGCGAATCAGCTGGCCGAACTTGAGCTTGCTTTGGCCGCCTATCCGCTGCCAAACAATTTAACCCTAATGGGCGAATTCGCCCAGACTAAACCTTTGAAGGAATTGCAATGAGCCTGCACCATCGTGCCTGGGTATTTAGCATCGTTTTGCTAGCCGGACTTGCGGCTTGTAGCAAGGAAAGTGCGCCAACCGCAAATGCTGCAAAACCTGCAGCGCAACTGTCAGCAGCCATTCCAGTAGAAACTGCGAAACCTGAGCCCGCCGGGTCCGCAAACGCAATTCGCGTCACCGGCACGCTGAGTGCCAATGTCGAGCTGCGTTTGAGTTTCAAAACCGGCGGCATCCTAAAGCGGCTGTTGGTCGATACCGGGCAAACTGTGCGCGCGGGTCAATTATTGGCCGAGCTTGATCGCACCGAAGTGGGCGCGGGTGCAACCCAGATGCGTATGAGCTTAGCCAAGGCCGAGCGCGATTATGTGCGCGCCGAGTCTTTATTTAAGCAAGACGTGATTCCGAAAGCGCAACTGGACGACGCACGTACCGCGCTGGAAGTGGCGCGCGCTGGCAGCGTTGCGATGAATTTCAATAGCGATTCTGGCCGGATCACCGCCGAAAAAGACGGTGTGGTTTTGCGCCGCTTTGCCGAAGCCGGTGAAGTGGTGGCGCCGGGCGCGCCAATTTTGGCGTTGAGCCAGGGGACGTCCAAAAAAGTTTTAAAAGTAAGCTTGAGCGATATTGATGCCGTGCGGGTAGACATTGGCGATAGCGCCGAAGTAAGTTTTGATGCAATGCCCGGCGTCAAAATTAAAGCGCATGTTTTGACGCTTGCGGGCTCGGCGAACCCAGGCACGGGCTTGTTTGAAATTGAGCTTGCCTTGGATGATGCGACGGCACGTCTAAGTTCGGGCATGATTGGGCAAGCGGTGATTCAACCTGATGACGGGGCCAGCGGCAGCGATAGCATTTTGCCGGATGGCGCAAGCAGTGCCGAGCAAGAACTTTTGCTGGTGCCACTGTCGGCCTTGGTGGAGGCAAACGCCGAGCACGGCTTGATCTATATCGTGGAAAATAATCTCGCCAAAAGCCGCCAGATTGCGCTGGGTGAAATTCGTGGCGATAACGTATTGGTACTCGGTGGCCTGAGCGCGAATGACACGGTGGTTGTGCGCGGCGCGCCCTACTTGGACGATGGCACACCAGTCACACGCAGTCCGCCGCTTGCCAACGCTGTAAGTGCTGCCAATTTAGCAGGTGCAGCCGCCGCGAATGCCGAGTTAAATCCATGAGCATCGCGCGCTTTGCGGTAGAGAAGTTTCAATTCACGCTAGTCGTGTTCGCATTGATGGTGGCCATCGGCATTTTTTCATATCAAAAAATCCCACGCGCAGAAGATCCGTCGTTCCCGATTCCGGTGGTTAGCGTCGTTGCAGTTTATCCGGGTGCCGATCCGGGCGATATGGAGTCGTTGATTACCGATCCGCTTGAGGATGCAATTTCCGAGCTGGATGACGTCAAAACCATCTGGAGCGTGGTGCGTGATGGCGTGTCAGTCACCCGTGTCGAGTTCAGTTGGGATGTCGATCCGGAAAAGAAGTACGACGAAGCGATCCGTGAAATCAATGGCTTACGTGCGCAATTGCCCGCCAATCTGGCCGAATTTCATATTCGTAAGGCGAATCCAACCAACGTTAAAATCGTGCAATTTGCCCTGTTGTCCGATACCGCCGACGTACGCGCGATGCGGCAAACTGCCGAGGATTTGCAAGATATTCTAAAAACCGTGCCGGGCGTGAAGCAGTCGGAATTTTGGGGCCTACCGGAAGCACAAGTGCAGGTCATCATCGATCCAGCACGGATGGCGCGCGCCAATGTCAGCGTGCAGCGCTTGTTGGATGCGATTAAAGCAGAAGGCACCAATATTCCGGGCGGTGCCGTCAGTGTCGGCGCGCGCAAATTTAATTTGCGCACCAGCGGCGATTACGAATCGCTGGATGATATTGCCAACACCACCGTCGGTGGCGGTGTGAATCAACGGGTGCGCCTAAAAGACGTCGCGAGCGTGCAATGGGCGGCGGGCGAGCGCACGGTTATGGGGCGTTTCAACGGCAAGCGCGCGGTGTTTATCGCGGCGAATCAGAAAGAAGGCCAGAACATCTTTGCGGTTCGGGCTGGCATCGCTAAACGTATTAAAAACTTCGAGCAACATTTGCCTGCCGGCATGACGCTGGAATGGGGCTTTGATCAAAGTAAGAATGTCGAACACCGTTTGGACTCGCTCGGCATGGATTTCATGATTGCGATTTTGCTGGTGTCATTGACCCTGTTGCCGCTGGGCCTGCGCGCCGCCGGCGTCGTGATGGTTTCCATTCCGTTGAGTTTAGCGATTGGTTTGTCGTGCATGTATTTCGCTGGCTATTCCTTAAATCAGCTTTCCATTGCCGGCTTTGTCATCGCGTTAGGGCTGTTGGTGGATGACTCGATTGTGGTGGTGGAAAACATTGAGCGACATTTGCGCATGGGCAAATCAAAACTTCGTGCGGCAATCGAAGGGACGCAGCAAATTAGTCTGGCGGTTTTAGGCTGTACCGCGACGCTGATCTTCGCGTTTTTGCCACTGATGTTTTTGCCCGAAGGCTCGGGAAAGTTCGTGCGCAATATCCCGGCCTCCGTGTTAGCCACAGTGCTCGCGAGCTTGTTGGTGTCGTTGACGATCATTCCGTTTTTGGCTAGCCGCGTGCTGAAACCACACGCGAATCCGCACGGCAACCCGTTTTTGGTGGCGTTAACCGGCGGAATCAGCCGTTTCTACACGCCGCTCATGCAGCGCGCCCTGCGTTTCCCAAAAGCGACGCTCGCGCTTAGCTTTGCACTGTTTTTTGCCACGCTTGGATTGATACCCACGCTTGGCTTTAGCCTGTTCCCGCTCGCCGATACGCCGCAATTTTTAATCACGATGGAGACGCCGGATGGCAGCTCGATCGATGAAACCAATAAAGCCATGCAATTCGTTGAAAAAATATTGGCTGAAACTCCAGAGATTAAGCACGTATTTGCCAATGTCGGGCGCGGCAACAAGCAAATTTTCTACAATGTGTTCCCGCGCGAAGCCGACGCAAGCTACGCTGAAGCGTTTGTGGAAGTGAAGGAATTTAACCCACGCACGACGCCGCTGCTCTATGAGGCACTGCGACAAAAATTCGCCGTCTATGCGGGCGCAAAAATCATGCTCAAGCCCTTCGAGAACGGCCCGCCGATTGACGCGCCGATCGCAATCCGGGTGATTGGCCCTGATCTAAAAGTATTGCGACGCTTGGCGGGCGAATTCGAGCAAATCATTACCGCAACGCCGGGAACACGCGATGTCGACAACCCACTTAAGCGTATGCGCACCGATTTGGCGCTGAATATCAATATTGAAAAGGCTGGGCTGTTAGGTGTTGCCAGCCTCGAAATTGACCGCGCCGTGCGCTTGGGCGTGGCGGGCATTACCGCTGCAAAATATCGCGATGCCGATGGCGATGAATACCCGATCACGCTGCGCTTGCCGCTCGTTGATGGGCACCCGCGCTTAGATTTGCTTGAGCAAATTGAAGTCAGCTCGATCAACGGGGCTTCGATCTTGCTGAAACAATTCATCAGCCCAAGTTTTGCCAGCGCGCCGAATGCGATTCAACGCTTCCAGCGCAGCCGCTCCGTCACGGTCACCAGCTATACCCAAGAGGGTTTCAACACCGGCAGAGTCACCGATGATTTGCTGGCAAGCTTGGCACTCAAGAAACTACCCGCCGGCTATTCCTGGCAAGCGGCGGGTGAAATTGAAAGCCGCAATGATAGTTTTGATGGTATTGGTGCTGCCATTTTGATTGCCGTATTCGGAATTTTGGCGGTACTCATTTTGGAATTTGGCTCGTTCAAGTCCACGCTAGTCGTCGCTGGCGTGATTCCACTGGGTATCGTTGGCGGCTTGATTGCGCTGTATTTATCCGGCAATTCTTTGAGCTTTACCGCCACCATTGGTTTTATTGCGCTGATCGGGATTGAGATTAAAAACTCGATCCTACTGGTGGACTTTACCAATCAATTGCGCAGCGATGGCATGGGCTTATTGGAAGCGGTAGAAAAAGCGGGTGAAGTACGTTTCTTACCCATTTTACTGACCTCCGTCACTGCCATTGGCGGCCTGCTGCCGCTGGCACTGCAAAATGCCGCGCTGTATTCGCCGATGGCTTGGGTGATTATTGGCGGGCTAATTTCATCAACCATGCTGGCACGCTTGGTGACGCCGGTGATGTATCTGCTATTGCCGCCGCCGGTTTTAGGACAAGGTAGTGGTGAGTAAGCGGTTTGCGTGGCGTTTAGGCGGCATGAAATTGCTCCAAAGCATCCACTTCGTCCGCTGAAAACCCGGCCGCCAGCCGCGCCGCGCGGTTGAACGGCCCGCGCACCATGCCGCTGGCGTGACTGCGCAGCAACCCCAAAAACGTAGCCGAAACTGGCTTATTTTCCAAGCCGCAGACGTAAGCAAACCAGCGGCTGCCAATTTCAACATGGCCTATTTCTTCACTCAGTATCAGCTGCAAAATCTCCACTGCACGGGTATCGCCGACATGTTTGAGTTTGTAGATAATGCCCGGCGTTACGTCTAAGCCACGCGCTTCCAGTAAGCGCGGCACCAGCGCCATGCGCGTCAATAAATCGCCGCGCGTTCTGCGCGCCATCTCCCACAAGCCGTTGTGCGCGGGAAAATCGCCGTATTGATAGCCCAGCTCCAGCAGGCGGTCGTTGAGCAAAGTGAAATGGCGCGCTTCATCGGCGGCGACGCTCGCCCAATCGGTATAGAAAGCGTCTGGCATATTTGGGAAACGATACGCCGCGTCCCAAGCCAAGTTGATCGCATTGAATTCGATATGTGCCACCGCATGCAGCAGCACCGCGCGGCCTTCGGCGGAGCCTAGTTTGCGCTGCTCAAGGAATTTGGGTTCAACCAACAGCGGCCGATCTGGGCGGCCGGGTATGTCCATGGCCAATGGCGGGTCTGGATGCGTGTAGCTATAGCTTCCCGCCTGAATTTTGCCCGCATGCAGCGCGCTGAGGTGAACTTTTTCAATGGGGTCGCGTGCGTCTAAGGCCTCCAATGCGGCGGCTTGGATGGTGGTGATTGTTGTATTGCTCACGCCTTCAAGGGTGTTGTCCTGCTGCTTAAGCATCCCAGGCAACTCGCACACCAAATGCTTTCAATTCAGTATCAGTGCTCAACAACAAAGCATCTTCAATTAGTCCCTGCGCAGCGAGCATGCGATCAAAGGGATCGCGATGTGCGTGGATGAAACTACCCGCAAGCAGGGCGTGGCGATGCGTGACTGCCAGATGTCGAAAGCCGTCTTGTGAAATTAGCAGGTCAAAGTCGCACGTTAAACGTTCTACGCCGGAAAGCTTGCCGATCCTCGCTTTGGTCGCGATTTCCCAAGCGCTGGCGGCACTGACTAGGACTTCGGTGGACTTTGCTTTGATAATGTTTGCCGCGTAAGTGGACAGACGTGGATCATTTGCGTACCACCAAAGCAGCGTGTGCGTATCGAGCAAAACCTTCATTTTGGAGCTTCCCAAAGGGAAAGCTCGGATTCTGGCAAGGGCTCAAAAAAGCCTGAAGTATCAATTTCCGGTAAGCGTCCTGGCATACGCGTTTGCGTTTCGGGCGCGAGTGGCACCAGGCGCGCATAGGGTTTCCCGGCTTTGGATAGGATGATTTCTTGCCCCGCGTGCGCCTGTTCGAGCAGCTTAGAAAAATTTGTTTTCGCTTCGTGCACGTTAATCATTTGTGGCTCCAAATAGGGACTAAGAATTCGCTTATCAAAGACCAGGTTTGACTTAGTCACATCACTTGGTCAAGTTTATGGGCAACAGTCAAAGTCTACAAACCCATCATTCATACTAAAGTGGCGAACCTAAATGACTCCACATCTTATGCAAATCACTTTTTGTTGCACCAACACCAAGCCGGAGCCCTGGATCGCCGGGATGGCCCTGGCCTTGCCGGAGGCCGAAATCAGTGTTTGGACATCTGGCGCGCCGCAGGCCGATATCGCCATCGTGTGGGCACCGCCGCAGCAATTCATTGATGAACAATGCGGCGGGCTGCGCGCCATGTTTAACATCGGTGCCGGCGTGGACGCGCTACTAGCTTTGCGTCTGCCACCGAATTTATTGCTGGTGCGTTTAGATGACGCGGGCATGGCCGTGCAAATGGCTGAGTATGTTTGCCAGGCGGTGATCCGCCATTTTCGCGAACTGGATTGCTACGAGCGCGATATCAAGGCTGGACTATGGACGTTTCGTAAGCCGCTAGAGCGCGCAGACTTCCCGGTGGGCGTGATGGGCTTAGGCGTGCTGGGCACCCGCGTACTTAGCGCGCTACAGATGTTTGAATTCCCGGTCTGTGGCTACAGCCGCTCTGCAAAAGCGATTCCCGGGATACGCTGCTTTGCAGGTTTAAGCGAACTGCCTGAATTTCTTAAATCTAGCCGCGTGCTGGTGAATCTATTGCCGTTGACTGCTGAAACCGAAAACATTCTCAACTTCGCGCTGCTGTCGCAATTACAGCCGGGCGCTTACCTAATCAATGTCGCGCGCGGTGCGCATTTGGTGGACGCGGATTTGCTGCGTCTGCTGGATAATGGCCACATGGCCGGTGCCACGCTGGATGTGTTTCGCAGCGAACCGTTACCGCTAGAGCATCCGTTCTGGCAACAACCCAAAATCAGCATTACACCGCATACCTCGGCGCGCACCATTCGTGATCAAAGCATTGCGCAAATTGTTCGTAAAATCAGGGCTTTAGAGCGTGGCGAGGCGATTGCCGGGGTGGTTGATGTTGCGCGCGGATATTAATAAGGGTGCTAAAAAGTGTACGACTTTGGTATTCCTCGTCCTGATTGGCGCTATTCCTCAGCATTTGGTTCGTCATCCTCGCGAACGCGGGGATCCAGGGGCGGTGACGACAGAAATTGGTTAGTGCGAAGCTTAGGGAAACTAGAATTCAGGCTTTTGAAACATTGCCACAATCAGGCACCTTCGCATTCACCCTGGATTCCCGCCTTCGCGGGAATGACGATTTCGTGTTGGTGAGGATAGTATTTTCCAATCCAGGTATGAGCCTGAGCAAAGCAAAAATCAAGGTTCGATTTGTTGAGTTGCTGGCGTTAAAGATCAGAGTGTAGCGCGCGCCTGGGAATTTGCTGTGGCCCGAGTGGAAGCGGGGTCAAGGGCGC
>JANNYA010000206.1:0-9008 GCA_031409855.1 Rhodanobacteraceae bacterium
ACCGGCTTTGATCAACCCAAGCTCTGCGCTATGTATGTGGATAAAAAACTGGGCGGGGTGGAATGCGTGCAAACGCTGTCGCGCCTAAACCGGATTTACCCGAGCAAGGCCGAGACCGGCACTTTTATCCTCGATTTTTTCAATGAGCCGCAAGAAATACTGGAAGCCTTCCAGCCTTACTTCCAGACGGCAGAATTGGCCGATGTGTCCGACCCGGATTTAATTTTCGATCTGAACGACAAACTGCGTGCGTCCGGCATCTTCACTTGGACCGAGGTCGAGCAATTTTGCGATGCCTTCTTTGTCAAGAGCAAAAGCAATGCGGCGATTGCGAATATCTGCAAACCTGCCGTTGAGCGCTGGCAGAAAAGATATAAGCACGCGGTGGAGGCTTACAAACATGCCCGCGATATGTTTGAGCGCACCAAGAAAACCGCCGATGCAATCTTGATCGCAAACGCCGAGAACAGCTTCAAAGACTGCAAAAAAGCGAAAGACGCGTTAGAAATTTTCAAGAAAGACCTAGGCACCTTTGTACGCTTCTATGAATTCATGTCGCAAATCGTCGACTACGACGACAAGGATTTGGAAAAGCTCGGCCTGTACGCGCGCAACTTAAGGCCGATGCTGCGCGAAACGATCATGGATGAAGATCAGCTTGATCTGAGCGGTATAGTGCTCAGCCATTACCGCGTATCCAAAATCCGCCAGCAACATCTATTGCTGCAAGAAGACGCGGCAGAATACCAGCTGACACCGGGCGACGCCGCCGGTAGCGCGAATGCAAAAGATCAAAAGGTCGAGTTTTTATCGCAGATCGTGACGCGCTTGAACGAGTTATTCACCACCGACCAATTGACCGAGAAAGACGTGGTCAATTACGCCTACACCATCAGCGATAAGGTGCGTGAAAATACGTTGGTGATGCGCCAGTTGTTGTCCAACAGCGCAGAGCAGGCGATGTTGGGCGATTTCCCGAAAGCCTTAGACGACGCCATCATGGACAGCGGCGAGGCGCACCAGAATCAGATGATGCAGCTCTTATCTAGCACCAGCAAGGCGAAGATGTTTTCCAGGGTGATTTTTGATATTTTGACCAGCGCGCCAGGGCATTGATGGCCTAAACGGTGCAATTCCAACTGATGTGCTGACCCGATAATTTTCGATGATCCGATAATTATCGACCTGATTACCGTCAATCCTCAGTAACACCGACTCGTCATTCCCGCGAACGCGGGAATCCAGGGAGAATGCGAATGTGCATGGTTGTATAAAATTTTCAAAAGCACGGATTCCAGTTTCCGTAAGCTTCTTACTAAACAAATTCTGTGGTCACTGCCCCTGGATCCCCGCGTTCGCGGGGATGACGAGCCAGACACTGAGGATTAGCACTAGTCAGGATTATCGATGATCCGACAATTGTCGACCTGATTACCATCAATCCTCAGCAACACAGAATCGTCATTCCCGCGCACGCGGGAATCCAGGGAGAATTCGAATGCGCTCGGTTGCATAAAATTTTCAAAAGCCCGGATTCCAGTTTCCGTAAGCTTCTTACTAAACAAATTCTGTGGTCACTGCCCCTGGATCCCCGCGTGCGCGGGAATGACGAGCGCTGATTAGTTTGCAGTTAGCTTTTAACAGGTTTTCTCGCCGCCTTTTTCGCCACCGCGCCAGCTTTCAAACTTGGCTTCAATGCGGCCTTCACGCCCAAAACTCGACTCAAATACTGCCCGGTATAACTTGCCGGATTCCTCGCGACCTGCTCCGGCGTGCCAGTCGCAATCACCTGACCTCCGCGAAAACCGCCCTCTGGGCCCATATCGACAATCCAATCGGCAGTTTTGATCACATCCAGATTATGCTCGATCACCACCACCGTGTTGCCGCGTTCGGTTAACTCGTGCAGCACCTGCAGCAATTGTTCAATGTCATGAAAATGCAGGCCAGTGGTGGGTTCGTCCAAGATATAAAGCGTGCGGCCAGTGTCGCGCTTGGAGAGTTCGGTGGCTAACTTCACGCGCTGGGCTTCGCCGCCGGAAATCGTGGTGGCACTTTGCCCCAACGTAATGTAACTCAGGCCCACATCCAATAGCGTTTTAAGCTTACGCGCCAAAAATGGCACCGGCTCAAAAAGTTTGTAAGCATCTTCCACGGTCATGCCCAGCACTTCCGAGATATTTTTGCCTTTGTAGGTAATCTCCAGCGTTTCGCGGTTGTAGCGCTTGCCACGACAGACATCGCAGGGTACGTAAACGTCCGGCAAAAAGTGCATTTCGACTTTGATTAAGCCATCGCCCTGACAGGCCTCGCAGCGCCCGCCTTTGACGTTGAAACTAAAACGCCCGGCTTCATAGCCGCGCGATCTGGCTTCGGGCACCGCGCAAAACAAATCGCGAATCGGGGTAAATAAACCGGTGTAGGTGGCCGGGTTCGAGCGCGGTGTGCGCCCAATCGGGCCTTGGTCGATACTGACGACTTTATCGAATAGCTCCATACCTTCGCAGGATTCGTGCGCTGCTGGGCGGTCGCTGGAGCCATTCAAATTGCGGCTGGCCAGCGCCATCAAAGTATCGTTAATTAAGGTACTTTTCCCGGAGCCAGAAACGCCAGTGACACAGGTGAACACGCCAACCGGGATCGCCAAATCGACGTTTTTTAGATTATTGCCGGTGGCACCCTTGAGTTTAAGCCAGGCACCATCAGTGGGTTTGCGGCGTAATTTCGGCACTTCAATGCCACGTCTACCGGACAAATAATCTGCGGTCAGCGAGTTTTTCGCCTGCAAAATATCCGCTGGCGTGCCTTGGGCGACAATCTGGCCGCCGTGTACACCCGCACCTGGGCCGATGTCCAGCACGTAATCGGCGGCGCGAATCGCGTCTTCATCGTGCTCGACCACAATCACGGTATTGCCCAAATCCCGCAGCCGGATTAAGGATCGTAGCAATCGATCATTGTCGCGCTGATGCAGGCCAATCGAAGGTTCGTCCAACACATACATCACGCCCACCAAGCCCGCGCCAATTTGGCTAGCCAAGCGAATGCGCTGCGATTCGCCGCCGGACAAAGTGCCTGCCGTACGTTCCAACATTAAATAATCTAAGCCCACATCGACCAGAAACCGCAAGCGCGCGCGAATTTCTTTCAGAATCTTAGCTGCGATCTCGCCCTTCCAACCGGGCAGCGTTAATTCGTCGAAAAACGCTAAACAATCACTGATGGAAATCGCGCTGATCTCGGCCAAATGTTTGTCGCCGACATAGACATTGCGCGCCTGCTTGTTGAGTCGCGCGCCGCTGCATTCCGGGCAGGGGCGTTCGCTGATAAAGCGCTGTAAATCATCGCGAATCAGATTCGATTCGGTGTCTTTATAGCGCCGCTCGAAGTTGTGCACGATGCCCTCGAACTTCATCCGCCGCCGGGTGATCGCGCCGGTGTTTTCGCTGACGTAATCGACCTCAATTTCATCCTTGCCGGTGCCGTGCAGCACTGCCTGCCGCTGCGCTTCACTCAGCTCGTTAAAGGGCGTATCAACGCTGAAATTGAGGTGCTTTGCCAGCGCCCGGATCAAGGCAAAATAATACGCATTGCGTTTATCCCAGCCGCGAATCGCGCCGCCCGCAAGGCTAGAACCGGGTGCTGTGACTATACGTGCAGCATCGAAAAATTGCGTAATACCCAAGCCATCGCAGCCAGGGCACGCGCCCATGGGCGAGTTGAACGAGAATAAGCGCGGCTCCATTTCGGTCAATGAGTAGTCGCAAACCGGGCAGGAAAACTTGCTGGAAAACAGCGTTTCTGGCGCCGCCGCATCATCCATATCCGCGAGTTTGACTAGGCCATCGCCCAATTTCAGCGCGGTCTCAAAGCTTTCCGCCAGCCGCTGTTTTAGATCGGCTTTCGGCTTGAAGCGATCAATCACCGCTTCAATCGTGTGCTTACTGCGCAGCGCCAACTTCGGCGTCGCTTCCAAATCAATCACTACGCCATTCACCCGTGCGCGCACATAGCCCGAGGCACGCAATTGCTCAAACACCTGCGCGTGTTCGCCTTTGCGCTCTTTCACCACCGGTGCCAGCATCATGTAGCGCTTTTCGCTATTTAAAGCCAAGGCGTGATCCACCATTTGCTGCACCGTTTGCGAAGCCAACGCCACCCCGTGATCCGGGCAGCGCGGCGTGCCGACGCGGGCAAAGAGCAGGCGCAAGTAGTCGTAAATTTCGGTAATCGTGCCGACCGTGGAGCGCGGGTTATGCGAAGTGGACTTCTGCTCAATGGAAATTGCCGGACTGAGGCCTTCAATCGAATCGACGTCTGGCTTTTCCATCATCGACAAAAATTGCCGTGCATACGCCGACAGCGATTCGACATAGCGGCGCTGGCCTTCGGCGTAAATGGTGTCGAAGGCCAGTGAGCTTTTGCCCGAACCGGAAAGCCCGGTAATCACGATCAGCTTGTCTCGCGGCAAGATCACGTCGATATTTTTCAAATTGTGCGTACGCGCGCCGCGTATGGTGATCGACTCTAAAGCCATGAATTATCGAGAACGAAAGGAAAACGAGTGCGATTGTGGCTTAAAGCTTGTGAAGATGCATGGGGTGCGGGAATTAGGTTGTTTTGGCCTTAGCTAGAATTGTTTCAATCGCATTGATTTCCTGAAGCAGTGCTTCAGCTGGGCTGGAAATGAGTTTTTGCTTTTTCCACGCTGCAAGAAGCGAATTACGCACTACATCAAGCAGGCTTTCTACCAATTCATGTACGTGCGTACTCGGATTAGGCGCGCTTTTATCAAGCGCATCTTTAACCGCCAGCTTGGAATGTTTGATGCCGTCGCGCAACTTTTCTTTGGTCAGCGCGTAAGCGTTCCGCTCACTTTCTTGATAATCCTCGAAACCTGGATAGTCGCAAAGTTTTTTCTTGACCATGTCGCCAACTGATTTCTTGCTGGTCTTTGCGAAAGGACTGCGTGTGAATACAAAATGCAAAATGAGCCAAAACTCAAAGCATGGATACGACGCAATCGCGTGAATGGGCAGCTTGGCTTTCCCAGCGTTTAGCGACGCAATTTTCGCCATAGCCGCGTCAAAAGTTAGGTGACTATCTCGATCAAATACACAATACACCGCATCAAACGCCAGCGATTTATCGCCGCCGACCGCTGCCAAATCAATGGCGTAGAGTTTTTCAGCATATTCGACAATTGACATGGGCGCCGACCCTCTCGACGGCAGAATATCAACACCTTTCAATTGATCGCGATAGTTGGCCCTAAGCGCCTCAAAGTAGTGTGGCTCGGTTTTCGTGCCCTCGCAAACGATAAGCAGTCTTTTAACTGTAGGCGTTGCGCCAACGCCTTTGCGAGCTAGATCTTTCGCCTTCTGAGGTTTGCGTTTCGCAAAAAGGCTACTTGCTTTCATAGAAATCAAGCTTGCTCAGAATCGGAATACCGCCGTAGCGTCCCGCCAAGTAGCCTTTCTCAATGGCTTCATTTTCGCGAATGCTGAAGTCGGAAAGCGGGTACAACCGCGTTGCCGAACCCTTATCTTTCTCTGTAAGCCAAACTTGATCACGGCGCAGAACTTTTTGGCTCAAGATCGTGGTGTCGTGCGTAGTAAAAATTAGCTGCGCTTTGGACTGCGCATGGTGAAATTGTTCGACAAGTTGCCGAACGATCAATGGATGAAGGCTGCGATCAAGCTCATCAATGACCAAAACTTTGTCTTTGTCGAGCACATCAAGCCAAGGCCCAGCAAACGCAAAAAGGGCGTTCGTTCCGTCAGATTCTTCGTCCTTTGCGAACTCGATAACTTCGTTCGAGACCACGTCCAAATGTTGGAACTTCGCTTCCAGCAGGGTTTTTATGCGCAACCCTATTCGACCTTTTTTCAATTCACCGGGCAAATCATCACCGACAAAGCCCTTATTTTCGATTCTAATCCCCGAAATCGATAAGTCTGCCGCCTTCATGAACGCCAATATTTTCACTCGCTCTTCCGGCATTTCGCATCTTTGGGAAGAAAACAAGTCTGAAAGTCCATGGATCGCAATAATTCGGAGTCTTTCTCTAAACCAATCAAAAACAGGCTTTATCTGTTGATTGTTGAGCTGTGTCGCACGCGACAAAAAAAGTGAATTTGGTGTCGTCTGATCTTTGTAGCTTTCACGCAGCGATGCGGTCGCAAATTTCGGACTAAATTTATAGTGCTCAATATCCGCATCATCAGTCAGCCGATGAAACCATGTCTGCGCTCGCCCATTTGGATAGGCCCGCAACCATTCTTCGGTGAAGCGAGACGCATCGCAAGCAAAGCCATACTCATAACGAACACCGCCTTCGACAAAAGAGACTTCAAATGCGCTTGAGGAGCGACGCGTCTTTTCCGTAAGCTTGAATGGCACTACTCCAATCGGCTCACCTGCTTGACTTTCTTTTGCGGAAAGCAGCACGCAGGTTTGCATAAAATTTAGCGCGCTGATTAACGTCGTTTTTCCTGATGCATTTGAACCATAAAGTGCGACGGAGCGCAGTAGTGACGGCGCGCCTGCCTCAAAGTCGCTGAAGACCGTGTTAGTGGATTCAAGTTCTGAATACGCCGCACTGGCCGCGAGATTTAAGGTTTGACGCTCCGAGATCGAGCGGTAGTTAGTGACTGAGAATTCGATTAGCATTCGATTATTGTGCGCTTTAAGTTGGTAATTTGCATGAAACATGCAGATTGTCTGTTTAGAGCTTGCGTATTTACACAATACCTTAAAGTCTTACCCCCACCACTTTCGCTGAAACCATAGAAACTTAGCCGCGCTTAGGGAAACCACTTTCATGCAAATCCGTATCGCCCATGCAAGCGACGCAGACACCATTGCCAGGCTGCACTCCGATAGTTGGCAAATAGTCTATCGGGGCATACTGCCTACACATTATCTAGGCCACACGCTTTTCAGCGAACGCCAGCAAGCCTGGAAGCATCGCTTCGCGGTGCCCGAACGACATCAATGCGTGTTCTTGGCCGAACAAGCGGGCAAGGCCGTGGGCTTTGCCTGTGCATTTGGCGCATACGATCCAGAGCACGGCACGCAGCTGGAAAATCTTCACGTACACGCAGCCGCAAAAGGCAAAGGTATTGGTGCGGCGTTGATGCAAAGCGTGGCGCGTTGGAGCGCGGAGAATCACCCTGGGCTTGGCCTTTACCTTTGGGCATTAACAGCCAACACCGCAGCGCGAAATTTTTATGAACATCTGGGCGGCACAGTTTCCGGCAGCGGCTTTTGGGATTCCCCGGCGGGGGTGGCGGTGCCGGAAGTACGCTTTAGCTGGGCAAGTGCGAAGGATTTAGTTAAAGATAGCGATCCCACAACATGTTACCGAATCGCCCGCGTGGATCCATCCGCGTCTTGATTGCTTTGAACTGATGTACGCCCGGATACGCGCGCTCGAACTGCTCCAGGCTTGCATGCAAACGATAGGGCAAATAGTAAGTCCCGCCCAGATCGAGCGCCGCATCAATCAACGCGCGCGTCCAACTCTGCGCGGTTTGATCAGCTGCCGCACTGCTGCGCTGTTTGTAGTACAGCACGAATGAAAACACCTCGCTGCGCGCCCAGCTCAAGGTGCTTTGGGTATCGCTTGGCGCGTGACGAATGGAAATATTCAAAAGATTGACCGCATCGCGCTTGGTAATTTTGCAAAGCGCCTTATGGAAGTCAAAAAATGCCGCCACCGGAATGAAGTATTCCTGCAACAGATAGCTTGAGAAGTAGCGCGTTCTCGGCTCAAGCGTGCGGGCGTCCAGGCTTGCTTCAAAATTCCGCAGCACCACCGGCTTCTGATTTAACAGCTCAGCGCGACGATGTTGATGCACGTATGCATCTAAGGGCAGTTCACTTGCCGCCCAAATCAGCGCTTGATCGCTGCGATAGTCCTGATTTTCTGGCACTAGCCGCAATTTTTCGGTCAGCGCTGCATCCGTTTCGTACCAAGTTGCCGCAATGGGCGCATCGAAGGCAGGCGGCATCAGATCGGCGTTGTGCAATACCGCTTTGGGATCGCTCAATACCATGGCGCGAAAATACTCAGGATACTCACGCAGACTGAAACCTACCGCGTCGCGTTTAATCGCGCTATTGACCGCTAAATCAAGCTCAACTTCGCTGACTACGCCCAAGCCGCCATAGCCACCGATTACGGCATAAAACAAATCCGCATTTTGCCTACGGTTGAGTTCCAACACGACGCCATCGGCACAGATCAATTGCAGTGCGCGGATACTATTTATCAGCGCACCCCGCCCGACGTAGCGACCATGACAGTTCACCGATACGGAGCCGCCGATGCTGAAATTGCTATAACTTTGCATGATCGCAACGGACAAATCATGCGGGTCAATCAGGCGCTGTAAGTCGCGCCAACGCATCCCCGCCTGCACCCGCACGCATGCAGCGCCTGTTGCCGTCGGGATCCGCTTTAACCATACCAGCCGATTAAGCGCACGCATATCAATATGCGTGGAACCGTGCGCAACAATTTGTCCGCCCATACTGTAACGGCAGCCGCCAATCGAAATTCGACCGTTTGTTTGCGCCAAATGCGCGGCAATTTCAGCACTAGTTTTCGCCTGCAAAATCCCAGCAACCATCGTTGAATTCAGTTGGCTGACGTCGTCAACGCACAGTGGTGTGTGCACCGGGCAATTGGGCGCACCAAGCGCTACGCTGGCAAGCAAAAACTGATTGAGGTGGCGGCGCTTGATGTTCAAAAGAGACGATCCTGCGCAGCAAATCTAAGCGTATGCACCCCCGCCGCAAACGCGCCGGGGATGCATCAGTAAATTATGCAGGTTCAACAACTAAAAAAATCGAACCACCATCGCGTCGAATCAAAAGCAAGGTCGACTCGTCTTTAGGCTGCTTATTCACCAGCGCGCTAAAGCTCTGCGCGTCGGTAATTTTGGCGCGATTGACTTCCAATACCACATCGCCTTCGCGCACACCGGCTTGCGCTGCGGGCC
>JANNYA010000207.1:0-1971 GCA_031409855.1 Rhodanobacteraceae bacterium
TATCAACGGCGATGGTCGCCAGGACTTGGTCTATCTCAAAGACCGTAACTGCGCCGGTAATTCAAGTGCCGTGCCGAACGATGTAATCAACAATGTTGCGAGTGCGGTGCGCTTTCGCTACATGGTGGCCTTGGGCGATGACACCGGCCTGCAAAGTTCCACCAACGCGAATGTATATGCGCGCCGCTCGCGCCCGGCATCGGCGCCGCAAATCCCCAGCTGTCAAGACGCAGGCCCGGCCACCAACTTTGATGCGAATCAGCCGATTCGCTGGGATTTGATTTGGCATTTATTTGATCTGACCGGCGACGGTCGCGACGATTTGATTACCCAAGCGCCCGATTTTGGCACGTGTTCCACGTGCTATCGCTGGAAAGTCTACGCCGCTGAGCTGATCAACACGCGCTGGACGTTTTCCAGCACCGGTACCGATTTGGGCTTGAACTCTAATTTTGATCAAGATTCCAACCTAACCGATTTGACTGGCGATGGCTTGCCGGATTTGGTGTTTGGTGATCCCAGCAAGCAAACTCTGGTAGTGCGGGCCATGCAACGCATTACTGGCAATGCTAATCAAGCCTTTGCGTTTGAGGCAACCGATCGCAGCGTGACCTTCGCCGGATTTGAGCCCGGCGCAACGCTGTCATTTGGTACCAGCCAGCGCGATACGCTGCGTTCGGGTGATTTGACCGGCGATGGCGTGGCGGATTTAGTCTTGCATGCGTCCAAGATTCGCAGTGGTATTCAATGCATCGGTGGCATGTGCAGGCCGTGTGGTGGGCTAAATCAACTCGCCTGTGAGCCTGATCTCGTTCAAGCGTGTCCGCAGGGTGCCACCACCTGCATTGCGCCCAGACCGGATTTGTTAAATCTGGGGCCGCAACCCCGCTGGCAAAACGCCTCGCAAGTAGAGGCTGTAAACGCGAATCACCAGATTATTGATCGAGCGGATTACTGGGTCACTGCCAAAGTCACGCCGGTCGGCAATAATTTTGTCGTAAGCGCGGGGCAGTGCATTGGTACCGGCAATAATCCAGCGGCGTGCGATGACGCAGGTATCAGTTTGCTCAGCGCCTCATTGGTCGACATCAACGGCGATGGCTTGGCCGATGTCTTTATGCGCCATCGCCAAAGTGGCAGCGGCACGAACCAGATTGATCGCTTTAGCTATCGCTTCAGTCGCGGTGGCAATGACGCAAGCACTGCTTTGTTGCCAGAGCAAAGCACGGGCGTCAGCTTAAAAGTGCGGGAAGCGGATCGGCTGCAGCTGGCGGACATCAACGGTGATAAGCGCGCGGATTTGGTGTACCAAACGACTTGCAGTTTTGTCTGCCCGTCGGGCGCGAATCCACTGAAGGCGCGGCGCTTTGTCGGTGCCGATTTTAGCTTTGAACAAGACGCCGCGAGCGGATCACCGGCGGTGCTGGGCGGGCAAGTTCCGAATCAATATTTGGTGTTGCCGATGGATATCAACGGCGATGGCAGCGCCGATTTATTGCGCTACAAAGCCGATGGCAGCAGCAGCCAAAATATGTATGTGCTGCCTTCCAAGCTGCGCTACGGCGGCAATGATTTCATCGTCAAATTTAGCAATGGCTTTAACGTCAACCACACCGTCAGCTATGCGCCGCTGGTCAGTAAGTTTGTCTACGAGCGGGCTTTTGGTGGCCCACGTTTTGACGGCGGCCGGAACTCCGCCGTCTTTGACGTGTTCAGCCCCCTGTGGGCGGTGCGCGAAGCGCGTTCCAGCTCACCCGGCTGCGCGCCGAATGCCTTAACTTGCGTGACCAACGCCACCACGCTGAATGCCACTTCCATCGTGCGCTACAGCTATCGCGGTGCCCGTGTGCAAACCGGCGGACGTGGCTTTTTGGGCTTCGCCGAAATCCGCACCGAAGATATCCAAAACAAGCTGTTGACCACGACGCAATACCGGCAGGACTATCCTTTCATTGGTCGCCCCAGCCGCAC
>JANNYA010000208.1:0-49054 GCA_031409855.1 Rhodanobacteraceae bacterium
GCGCCCTTGACACCGCTTCCACTCGGGTCACAACAAATTCCCAGGCGCGCGCTACACTCTGGTCTTTAACCCGAGCAACTCAACAAATCGAACCTTGATTTTTGCTTTGCTCAGGCTCATACCTGGATTGGAAAATACTGCGTCAGTGCCGTTTGCTTGGAACCCTTTGCTAGCAGATAGGCCCATTAACCCAAGCCATTTAACCCTTTGCTTAAAGAATTTCGCGTGCGCCTGGCGCATTTACGTTCACAGCCATCGCTCGCTGCGCTCGACTGTGGACATCCGGGCGTGGCCCGCACCGGTGGATAACCGCGCGGCGGCGCGTCTTGCAGATCGGTGACAAAGGGATGGACAAGCGGCTGCGCCGTTCTGCGAATTGCGCTGCAACTTGACCACCGTTTGCCAACGAGTTACCCACCTTGCCCACAGCTGCCGACGGCAGTGGCACAAAGAACTTTTGTTGCTTTTTTTACTGCCATAGAAGCGTCGCACGCCTAAACAATGCAGCACCATTCCGAAGAATGATGCTGCGGTTGACTTGCTAATCGCGCGCTGTCAGCGCCTGCAGTCTCGGCCAAAGGCATCGTAATTTGTCCAAGGTCGCCACGTCGTGCAGTGGCTCGATAAGGCTGTCTAAAATTGGAAAGAGTTGCCTTATCTCAGCGAGTAAGGCCAGCGCGTTCCGATGCTTTCGATCTTTTAGGACCACTTCGCTTGGTTGTGGCCATTCGGCGACCGGTTGCGCAAAGAATCCGAGCGGATTTTTTGGGTCATCAAATCGCCGTTCGTTTTCAATTTCAATGCGTTCTTCGGTGTCTTCGTCAAAGTCATCCGTCAACAACGGGCGGGTGGGCGTGTCGTCCCAAAGCGTCAAATCTAAAAACGCTGCGTGTGCTTTGCGGCGTGCTTCACTGGCACTCTTTGCTTGAATGCCGACCGTGACGGTGTGCCAATGGGGAACTTGATATCTGACGGTGTAATTTCGTGTTTTCATGGTGCGCTCTAGGGGTTAAAGCCAAGAGCAAACCCTGGCGGGATGGCTCCCGGCGGGGTGGTTTAGATGATGCGAACAGCTACAGGTCAGCGTAAGATCAATGTTCCAAAGTGGAGGGCGTATGCAAACCGAATTCCTGGTTCAACTTAAAAATGAAGTCTTGCCTGAGCTTCAAGGCATAAAGCGTCCTGTAGTCCTAACAATTGTTACTGTTGGAATTACGCAGGTTCTAGCTATTGCTGGTGTGCTGCTGTACTTGCAACGGTGAAAACTGGCGCGTTTTTTGCGCGCCAGTTTGGTCAACCTACTAACTTTAAGATCAGCGCGCTAATAAGCGTGAATTGCAAAATGCCAACACTCACGACCCAGCGAATTAGTTCGCTCTTTAATTCTGCGGCGGATACCCGAACCTCGGCAATGACTGCCCGTGTTTCGGCTTTTTGAAGCGCTAGATCATCACTGCTTGCCGTTTTATCCAACAGCTCAATCATCGCCTTTACGGTTGCTTCCGCTTGTTGACGATCAAACTGCCCTTGGCTTGTTAAGATATTTACCGCGCTCAATACATTCATTTTGCTCTCCAGAAAAAGCCAAAGAGCGTCCCTGGCGGGAGTGCTCCCGGCAGGGTGATGAAAAGCCCGGAGGGGCTTTTCAGTTGATTTATTTCAAACGGACTGCTTGCGGTTGGCGCGGCTTACCAAAAACGATGCCGACACCATCGACAACTAAGTTGCGGCATGCGCGTGCAAACACTAAAACACTCAATCCAAGCGCACCGATAGCATCGTACTGAGGGTCAAAATACGACCGCAATACTTTGAGTTCGGCGTGCTGTTGTACGCACAAAGCGCTTAGGCTTATCAGTTGCCGATCCAACAGTTTGTTGGCGCGAACTAAGGCATCTAAGTCTTCGTAAACTTCATTAAAGCGATTGTTAATGGCGCTTTCGTTGAGTTCGTTGGCTTTCATTTTTGTTGCTCCTTAAAGTCGAGAGCAACTCCCGTCGGGAGATTGTCCCGAGGGTGGTGGTACTGGATGTAAATCGGTTTTAGGCTTGCTTTTTCTTCAGTTCAAACTGGGTGACAAATAAGAATTTCAAGCAGGAATCTAAGATCCACAACGATGCCAAGCCTAGTGTTTTCAGAGCATTGAATGCAGCCCTAATCGGATGCAGGCTTGGATCCAATTGCTCTTCAACCATTTGGCGACATAGAAGTACTTGGTCTAAAAGTTTGACGTGTTCCTGCAAGAATTTGGCATGCTCATACAACTCAGTGAACGCGTCACAACGCTGTTCCATGGCCATTGAATCATCGGTAATCGGTGTTACGTCATTTATTTCGTAGCTCATGTTGCTCTCCTTAAAAATCGGGGGCAACTCCCGTCGGGAGATTGTCCCGAGGGTGGTGGTACTGGATGTACATCGCTTTCGTGGCCGTGTCTGGCGCTTCACCATTTGCATGTCGAAATCTGAAGCTTGCTGCAGGAGCAGTTCTAACGCGGTAAAAATATCAGTTAATGCGCGGAGTTAAAAGCGGGGGAAGCCGCCGAAGCGCTAACTTCGCAATGCCTTGCGCTCGGCGCGCGCGCGTCGTTGGGGCGCTCGGCGCTTTTCCAAATCATCAAAACAACGCTCCGAATCGCCGTAATAAGGGGCGCGCCTTGGTAAATCAGCCCAGTAATACGCGTGACACCAATAGGCTTTCTGAAAATCGCGCGCGGTGTAGCGTCCGTCTGGCCGCCGCTTTTCTAACAGCGCATCGACGTGAGGCTCTAAATCGCGCGCCCAGGCTAGCCAGGCTAAATCAACGGCGTCGCTCAATACATAGTCCGAAATCCGCGCGTCACCGACTTGATTGGAAAGAAACGTCCAACGCCAGTACACGCCACCCAACAGCAATGTTATCAGCAGCATTGGCACCCAATTACTTGCGGGCGCTTTCAGGTAAAGCAGCACGAACGTGAGTGCGCTGAGCATCCAAATGCCATAGCTAATGTTGTGTTTGTACCCAGCTATTTTGAATGCACCTTGATTAATTACGTGCATTGTTGGCGCGTTGCGCACCATCTTTTTTCGGCGATCTAGGGCGCTGCTTGCCATAACGCACGCTTCTCTTTTACACGATGCAACAGCGGCGTCCAGACGGTCAGTTTCGCTCCGTTGATGTGCGCGAGATTTCTGCGTGTTTTGCACACGATACCTACGACGTACCTAAGCGCGCACCCTATCACGGCGATGTTGATCGCGCGATTGATGACTTGGAAGATCGCCAGCAATTTGGCGCGCGGCTCAAGCTCAATCGCCCAGGCCATCCAGCGCAAATCTGCATCGTCAGTCAAAAGGTAGTCGTCAATGGGCGTCGACCGGGTGACTTCAGCCATCGAGCGCCAGCGGAACCGATGCACGCCGAGCCAGATGCATCCTGCAGCCGGAATAACGGCAATCATGGGCGACATAAAGGCAAGCACACCAGCAACCAAGCCAAGGCCCAGCATAGGCCGGTACAAGTTCGCGCGACGCTGCAGAATGTTTAATCCGCCTTTGCTCAGCAATACCGCTGTCTGCGCATTGACGGGCTTGGTTTTGACCATGAATTTCGCTCCATTCCGTAACGAATGTCACTGCCGGACAGCGTCAGCCAACATCGCTTCTCTTTCTTTGGCTCTACGAACATCTAAGTCCAAAAAGCGGGCTTCAGAGTCCCCAAAATACGGTGCTCGAAACGCGGCGTCATTTTCGTCTTGTGTTTTTGCCACGTAAACATGCAATAAATCGCGCGACGTGTATTTAGTGTCGGGCCTAACTTCATTGAGAAACTGTTGCGCTCTGGGCTCGGTGTAGGCAAACCATGCGAGCCACTGAAGATCACGCTCATCAACCAGCACGTAACTTCGTAAAATCCGATTAGCGTCGGTAAGCCTACGTGAAACAAGGCTCCATCGAACTCCGAGCATAGTCATAGCGACAACCAAAAAAGCAAAAGCACCGAAAATCCAGCCTATACCAATGGCCCAACTCAAAAACAGGCCCGCAACACTCATCGAAATGACCGTCGCTGGCAGCCTGTTCTGCACTGCGTTTAACCGTAAGAAATTACGTTGAATAAGCAATAACGTCGGCGGGTTCTTTGGTTTTTTTGGTGCCATGGCTGACCTCACTTTGACAATGATGCTAACGCGCAAGCACAAAAAACAAAAGCTCGCCGAAGCAAGCTTTGTCTTTTTCCTTACTTGAGATTGGTGAGCTTGAGAAACGGCAAAACTGACCCGTAATTCAATCGCACATCACACCAAGCGAGCTTGCCGTGCCATTCGCCCAACTCAACACGAGACGGTTTGCGAAGGACTTGTTCGCTGACATCCCATGCCATTTCGAGCATGAAAAGTGCATCACTTGCTTTCAAAGATCGTCCAACGATGTTGCCATCGAGATCAACCACTTCAAGTGCTTCGGTCAAGTTGTTTTGGCTGTCAAGTTTCATTGCTTTTCTCCGGGTATAAAAAAACCGGATTGAGCAATCGCCCTAGGGGTGATTGAATCACCCGGTTGGGATGCGCTTTTGGCGCGGTAGGTACTTCGCTCTCACGTCCGTTAGGACTGTCCATTGCGGTGAGATTGGACGCTGGTCTCTACAAAGCCGAGGTTGGCAACTGTGCAGTTACGGTATGTGAGCGGCGCATCGCTGTCAATGCCTGCCTTCGCTTGGCGTCGCTGAGTCTAGGCCACAACCCCGTCATACATTTGCGCCAGGGTGAGTACGCCAGCCGGGCAATCGAGCGCAATTTCGCCTTGGTCAACGAAACTTTCATACCGCCACGTCAGCCCGGTGCGACGATAAAGTTCTACGCGGCGGGCGTCTTGCGCGACCAAAAGATAGTTCTTTAACGTCGGAATTCTTTGATACGCCTGTAGTTTTTCCGTGCGATCAGTACGCTCAGTCGATTCGCTCAATACTTCAATAATCAAGCAGGGTGCTGATTTAATCAGCGGATCCGTGTCGCTGTTGTCACAGATGACCATAAGGTCAGGGTAGTAAACGCAATCACGCACGCGCAGCTTCATATCAGCCATAAAACTCATGCAATCCGTCGCTACCGCCATCGGCTCCAAAGCCATCAGTATGCGAATGCAAATGCGATTGTGGCCAGCGCTCGCACGAGCCATTGCAAAGACTTGGCCGTCAACAAACTCATGGCGCAGCTTTGCCTGCTGCTCGCCTTGCAAGTAATCATCAACGCTAAAGAGCTGGGGTTTTCTAAGTCCAGTCATGTTCATTCCCTTGCTGATCAATTCTGTGCACCACCATGCACAGAATTGACTCTATCAACAGGTAATTCGCGCCAACCAATACGGCGTTGGCGGTTTCTTGGTCGCATCCGTGATAGCCAATGGACGGCCCGAAGCTTCGCACTGCCATATAAATCCCGCCTACAAATTAGGAGGCGTCACGGTATGGTTTGGTGTGCTTGCCATGTTTATCCAAAATGCCGGCACCTTGCAAAAGCTTGAGCGAACCCTCTTTGGTTTCCAGCATCACCTTCACGATAGCGCGTGCTTCGGGTGAAAATGCTGGCATTGTTGATGCGAATGCAGGCGACTTGCGACTAATCGCTGTAGTTTTTTTCATTGATCTTGCTCCGTTGCTGATCGATTATGTGCATGGCCATGCACAGATTCAACTCTAACATGCACACGGTTGCTGCTTTTGCTCAGCACAGAACAGGCACCAACGAATGGCAGATCGGGACTGACAATGCCGCTGAACGTGGTGACACGGCGTGGCCGCACTTGATAGCCCGGACTAAACCAACTGGCATGGACGGCATTGCCCGGCACCATCACGTCGCCGGCATCGAGCAAGCTGTCGAATAAATCTTTGCCTGACACAGGTTTTGCCGCATTGGACGCAACGGCGCGCGTTTTTGCCGCATTTTCTGGATGTTTGGATAACCAAACCAAGGCTGATGCAAACACGTCTTCTCGCGCGCCGTGGCCGTGCCAGCGTTTGTCGCAGCCTGGCTCCATCAAAAGCTGGCCATGATCCGAGGCATACACCAACGCCGCCGGGCGGCCATCCTGTACCAGAAGTTCAAGCACTTGATCCAACACTGCATCCGTGTGGCGAATCGAATCGTCGTAACTGTCGCGCCAGTGCTTGGCCAAGCCTGTTTCAACCGCTGACCCAGTTGCAGCGCTCGCTTCGTCTGATCCAGTCAAATTAGCGGTTTCACCTGCAGCAAAATAGGCTTCACCTTTGGGGTATCTGTCCCAGTAGGCGTAGTGGCTGCCCATCAGATGCAACACGATAAAAATCTTTTCTGAGCCAGAGTTGAGCGCCCGTTTCACCTGTGGCAGCAAAGCCGTGTCAAACGCTCCCTGACTGAAATAATCCGCCAAGTTTTCAAAGTGGATGTGTTCGGCTTCTTGTGCGTAGCTGGCAATCAATAAATCGTGAATACCGGCGGTTGCTTGGTTACTAATCCACCAGGTTGAATAACCGGCTTCGCGGTAGGCACTCACAATCGAACGCTCAGCAAAATCGCTGGATGCACCGACCGGCTTGCGCGTAATCATCAGCGGCACGCTTTCCGCAGTGGCCACGGCGTTCGCGGCATAGTTGGGCAGCCAAACTAAACTGCCCTGGCCATTGATCGCGCGCTGCGACAGTTTTGGATTGGTTGCACGCACATAGCCGCCCAGCTGCCAGTTTGATGCACGTGAACTTTCGCCGATCACCATCACGACGACGCGCGGATCCGCCGGCGCAGTGGCGTTGAAGCGAAAGCCAGCGGATAGCGCCAGCTGCGCCTTGGTGCGTGCGCGTTCGCGCACGAATGACAAGATCCGCGACGGCACGCCCCAGGGAAACACGCGCTCGATGGTGCGCATGCTTTGGCTGGTGACATCGCCATTGTCGGGCGTAATGTCCGTCGGCACGATCAGCCACAACACCGTAACCATGGCCGCCGTCGCGACAATGCCGCACATGCCTAGGCGTATACGTTCAATCGTGGCCAGCGCCGGTGCATGGCGCAATTGCCAAGTGGCCCAAAGCCCAAGCAAGGTGACCACGATCGCCACAGTTATCCAGCCCCATGCGCTCGACAAATAACCCAAAGCCTCACCCGAATCGGTGCCCCACATAATGGTGAGCGTGTGCGCATTGATTGACGCGCCGTAGCGCAGCGCCAGCACCGATTCGCAGGCCGCCAGGGGTACGAGCGCGGAAAAGAGCAGCGTTACACGGCTCCAACGGCCTAGGGCGGCGAATAGACTCGGCAGGGCGGCAAGCCACACTAAAATAACCGTCATGGCCGACAGTAGCGGCAAGGTGTAACCGGTGGTGCAAAGGCTACTCGCCAGCGCGCACGCTAACGACAGTGCAACCAAGGCAAGCGATGCGCAGTAGGCAGTTTTAGTTTTGATAGGTTAGCCTGGTGTTTGTTTCTCAGAACGATCCAAAACGCTCGCCAGAAGCGATAGATCAAGACTCAGGCCCGGCACTGAGTACACTGGAACCAAGCAGTCAAAAGCAAACGATTCCACCGGTGCAAATTGCTGTCCGTCATGCCGATAAACACTGAGTAATCGCCTGTCGCCGTCGACAATCCAATATTCTTTGAAGCCATGTTTTTCGTAGAGTTGCAGCTTACGAACGCAGTCATGTGTGATGCTGGACGGCGACAGAATTTCAATCGCCAAATCTGGCGCGCATTTGCCAGCCTTGTCGTCGTAATGGTCGGAGTTGCAATAAACCGACAGGTCGGGTTGTACGACCGTTTTAGCTTCGTTCGCGTTCTCACCTATCTTTGGGAGGCGAATGTCGAACGGCGCGATAACGTAGTCGCAGCCATGCTGTCGCAGTTGCCCGCCCAACTCACCCAAAATTCTTTGATGCCTTATCGTCGGGGCAGCCATTTCAATCAATACTCCGTCAATCAACTCATACCGCCTGCCGTCCTCTGGCAAAGCGGCGTAATCCAAATACGTCAGTTTGGTGTGCATTACCGCTCCTTGATGGTGTTCGGCCAAGCGACGGTTGAATTCAACCGGCTTGGCGGCGTATTGACCCCGACGATCAATCTGCGCACTTCGGTACAGGCTACCGCAAGCGCGTGGGGTTTGTTATTGGGCGTTGTGGCAGCTAGCCCGGTGCGCGAAACTGTAACTGCACCGTGTCACATAGATCGAGTTCGCGCGCCAATTCAACCAAATCAAGCGTTACTCCTGGAATGGCGTAAACGGGTACAACGGAATGGACAAAGTCTAGTCGCTTCGGTTGTGCAAAGCGTTCCCGCACTAGTACGTACCGATCTAGCCAACGCCGCTTGGCGTCAATAATCCAATACTCGGACACACCAAATGATTCGTAGATCGACAGCTTGCGCACTTGATCGTGTGCCCCATTCGTTGCCGATAAGACTTCAACAATAAAATCCGGCGCACCCACAATGCCGTGCTTATCAATTTTATAGGGGTCGCAAACGACCATTAAGTCCGGCTGTAGGACATTGATGCTCGTGTCGGCGCTTTGCCCAGGGATAACGAACCGAACATCAAGCGGGGAAACAAAACCTCGGCACGGCTTTCCTTTAAGCGCGTTTCCAAGCTGTCTACCCAGCTCAAATACTGCGGTCTGATGTTCTGATATTGGACTCGCCATTTCGATCAATCCCCCGTCAATCAACTCATAACGCCTGCCGTCCTCCGGCAGAGCCGCGTAGTCCAAATACGTCATTTTGGTGTGCATTACCGCTCCTTGATGGTGTTCGGCCAAGCGACGGTTGAATTCAACCGGCTTGGCGGCGTATTGACCCCGACGATCAATGTGCGCACTTCGGTACAGGCTACCGCAAGCGCGTGGGGTTTGTTATTGGGCGAGCGTCGCTAACGACCGCATCATTCTGATGTCTTGATTCATGGGCGTGCACCGCATTTAACTCCGGGTCAATCTTGCCCGGTTGTGCCCAGCGCCAAATCATGTCCTTACGAGTAAACAACATCCAATAAATCAGCGCTGAGAGCAGCACCAAAAATAGATATACGTTACGAATGAATTTGGCGATTAAGTCAACGTACTTGTCGTAACTAACGACTTCGATTGCCGGGCACGAAAGCGGCGGCGATGTGAAGTCTAATTCCTTGCTCGGAAGCGACGCACTTTTGCAAATAGCAATCTGACCAGCTGCAACTGGTGTTCCCAATTGACGTTGAACCAATGCACTATTTCCCAACAAGCCTTCAGCCATCTCTTGAAAGCCGTGCCCACCTGTAACGAAACCAAGCGCAAGCCCTGAAAATACAATCGTTGCTGGCAACGCGATGGTGATAGCGAACACCATACGTAGGTAGGCCAGCACTTTGTCGAAGTAAAGAAAAAAACGGGTTTTGGTCAAGGTCAATTCTCCAGTTAGGTTAATAAATAGGCCGTAATTACGCCAACAGCAAATGGGTGAGTGGCGGCGCGATCATTGCAAACCGCCAATGCTCAAATTGGCACCCGTAAAAACATCGCCTTCAGCGCACCAATCGGCGTGCCTCAACGCCACAAAAACATGATCGCCAAAATCAATCGCATCGACCTGCACGCCACAACATCGCAAGTGTGCAGTGTGGTCAATTTTGGCTTCGGCACACGCGTTCAGAATGGCTTGGGCGAGCAAGCTGTCGTGCAGGGCGGATAGCGGCGGAAGCGCCGAAAGTGGGTGCGTGTTCACGACAATCTCTCCAGCTCACGTCTGTTTGCTTTTTCAGATGCTAAGCGCACGAAAATGCCTGATTCGATATATTCCCTCACGTGCCAGCCTCCCACTCAAGCTCGCTTTCACTTTCTTGCATCTCAATTTCGAGCGCTATTTCGTGCGCCTCCAAACGACTGTCCTCAGCGATCGTCACCCAGCGCTCCACCAGCTCCGTCATCAAGCGCTCATAGAAAATTTCCGCTGCATCGTCGTCCTGCGGTGAGCGCCTAACAACGGCTCGGATTGCAGCATTCGCTCGGATTTTAAGCTCGGCCTCCGCCTGCAATCGCGGCTTGGATTTGAGGCTTTCCGCCAGTTGGATGACGTGATCCTCTTCTCTGGTGCCGACAATGAAATGTAAGGCATAGCCAGCAAGGGCTTGGGGCGCAAGCGGCAGCACTGTATCGGCGACCATCATGTTTGGCAGCAGGCACATGACGGCTGAATCAATCGGCACAAGGTCAATCGGCTGCCAATAGTGCGGTGCAATCGATTGGGTGAGCCAGTAATTTCTCCACAGTGATTTGACGTGGGCATACGCGCACTCATCACTCGGCCACGTTCGCAGTGCTCGCGGTAGCCAACAAGCGCCAACCTTTCCGAATGTGCTTTCAGCAATCGCTGGGGCCGCGTAGTCGCTAAGATTCGCTCGTGACGGCGCTACAGTTTCCGGCGTGACCGTACTCATTGTTTGATCCTCACACTAGCCAACGCCACTGCTTCCGCACGCTCAAACGCGACGCGCTCAACACTCACCGTAAGCGCAGTAAAGCCCCGACCGCAGCGGATATAAGCCATTTGCTTATCCGGCTCTGAATAGCGCGTTTCGATCACGCCCCGCGATTTGCAGCCATAAATTACGTACAGGTCGTAATCACTAGGCGTAATTGCGCCGAATTGTCTGGTGAACATCCAATTCGGCATTTTTTCAAAATGTCGAAAGGCGTACTCATGTCCAGCTACGACTGCCGAAACGATGATTGCGCCGGCAACGGCCACGCAAATTACCAACATTCTGCGTTTCGGCAGCAAATAAAAACAAAGCGCGGCTAACACCAGGGGTACGCCTGTTTTGATCTCTGTGCATTGCCGCCACGAGTGAAAAACATATAACAGGCTGAAAGCAAACCAACCGAAAATGGTGGCTAATTCTGAGACTTTGTTGATCGCTGCCTCTTGCGTTTCAGCGCTCATTGTCCACGTCGCGTGCGCTTAATTCGCTTTGATTTTGCAAACGACACCACATTTGAATCAGGGTCTGGCTCAGGGTCAGGCAACGGCCCATACCATTCCGTCAGTTTTGAAAGATGGTGAAGCACTGCGAAATAAGGCGTTAACAAAGTCAGTAAAACAGCGCCGAAACCAAGAAGAATGAAGCCCTTGCCGAATAAAAAGCCTGCCAGTAAGTAAAAGGCGAAAGTCGATAGGCTCATCATCAGTAGGAGGCCGAGCATGTAGGCCCCTTCAGCAACTCTACGGTCAGCGCTGATTGAATGCGCAACCTTGCTGCGAATTGCATTCACACCGGCGCGCGCGACGGCAATTATTTCGGTAAGCATGACGATTTCTCCGGTGCAGTAATAGTTAGAAACTTTGCGTCTTTAATCTCCCCCGGCAGGCGAAAACTGGTTCCGCACTGCGGGCATTCCAGGGTCAGGCTCAGCGTGCGCACAGCGTCGCCAAGCCAGGTTGTTTTCATACGGACGTGGCGCAAATCAAAGGCGCACTGGCGACAAATCATCGCGACACCTCGCACATAGGCTCCGCTGCGCGTAGCGAGACAATCTGGCGCTTAACGCGTTCGAGTTGATAGCCAACATCATTCAACTCGTGCAGTGCCTCTGGGACGCCGCCACGCGCGTACAGCGCGTGCTCGGACGTGTTGAACTCCGCCTGCAGGTTCGCCAGTCGCCGCTCAAGCGAACCTAAAGTATCTCCAGTCTCGTTACCTTGGCGCACTGGCCACCTCCGCCGCGCGCTGTTGCACTTCAAAGGTGGCGTCATCAATGAGCTTTTGCTCAGCATGACGGATCTCCCGTTTGCAATCGCTTAGCAACTCACTTAACTTTCCGGTGCTGATAACCGTGCGTTCGGATCTCACGGCCTTTGCAACACCGGGACACGCGGCAATCGCAACCTGGATTTTGCTAGGTGAAGCGTCACGCAAATCAAGCATTACAATCGCCACAACAGCGCCCATAACTACCGCAGCAAGGCCAAAAGCCGCCAATGCAGGTGCCACTGATTCGTCGCTCATGCGAACAACTCCAACTGATGCTCAGGGCGACGTGGCTCGGCGCGCACCGGCGTATGCAGTTTGGCATCGCGCCCTGCAGCACGTCCCAACGCAAAATCATCCATGCGTTTGCTCGCGAGCTGCGTGTCGCGCGCCGCCACTTGGATGCTTTTCACTTCCGCGTGCAACACACTCATTTTGGCTTTAATTTTGATCGCCAATTCGCTCGACATTGGCACGTTGCCGCCCAACATTTCAGTGACGGAGGCAATCCAGCCAAACGCAAATTGATCGCCGCGCGCGACCCGGTTTCTGGCAACCCGGACACGCTTGAGATAGTGCTTGCGCGCTGCGTTCAATTGCCGCAATAGCACGGTGTAAGCGTGCACGGATATTTCGCACGCGCCGGGTTCACCCACGAATTGAAAGTAGTGCGACGAGCGCCCGCTTAACTGCACCGATTGGGTGTGAAACACACGCCCGACCAGTGCCGCTAAGGCGAGCAGCCACGGCGGTGCACCCTTGCCACCGCGTGCGCGTGGCGTGTCTGTGTAGACAATATCGGCTAGCTCAAGGTCATCAATCTTGAACTCAGCCATCAGCGCCTGCATTTGCTGTAAGGCGCGCGCGGCTTCGTGTGGGTTGCTGCTTTTGGCTATGCCGGCGCAGGTTTTTATTTTGCGCAGCGCCGCTTCGCGAGTCATGCGTTTGCTGTCGCCAGCGGCGGCGTTTGGAGAGTCACTGTGGCGCATTTGACACCTCTGCCGCATTCTTTTGGGCACCCAATTTGACTTGTCGTTCGCAATAGCCCTGCAGTGTGCGCAACTCTCCAATACTGACGGGTTCGACCGCAAATTTTAACCGCTCAGTCACGCCACCGCATGTTTTGATCGCGCTCTGAATCTGAGCCGGCGTAGCCGCGCGCTGGTCAAGGAGTGGCCTCAAACCAGGTGCCAAAAACAGCAAAAGAAAAGCGAATAGGCCGATCATCGTTGCCGTTGAAGAACTCATCGCAAATCTCCAGTAGCTTTCTGTGCTTCGACCATGCGCAGTTTCCAACCCCGCACCAAGGCACTATTCGCACGCAACCAAGTCTCATTGCTTGCCAGTGCATTGCGTGTACCTGCCATCTGAGCGCGCAAAGTCACCATCTGCGTGCGCAGCTGCTTGTGCTCGTGAATGTGATACTCAATTTCATCAAAAGTGGCCATCAGTGAATGCCACGGTTAACGATTAGGCTCACACGCCCGTTCGCTTCGGTCACACCAAGCTGTTCGTGAAACGATTCAAACGCATCCAGCATCTGATTCACCGTAGGACTTTTGGGTCTATTGCTGCGACACATGGCCCATGCGTGCGTGAGTTGCACGGCGGCGGTCATGCGCTGCTCGCTGAACGTTGGGGTTGGTTTTTTGATGGTTTTTTGGACTGACATATACTGCTCCTTGTTTTTTTAATGAGCCCCGACGGCTCGGTATGAAACTAATTAATTTACACCTTCACTTTGCTGCCTACTTCGTCAAATATCGTCGTTAAATGCGGTTTGTTGCTCCGCCTCCTTGTGCGTGATGAAGCTGTATTCATGGACGCGCGCAATGTTGAGCGCGACGTGGCTAGCGCGCAAAAGCACGCGAAAAACGGGCTTAGCCGCACCCTCCGGCGTGTAGCTGTTATCCAACAACTCACCCGTCACAATCACGGGCGCGCCCGCTTTCAAACCGCGCGCTGCATCCGCCAGTTCGTTCCAAGCCACCACCCGCAGCCAAACCGATTTATCGGCTTTCCAACTGCCATCCGATAAGCGCCGGCGGTTGCTCGAACACACCGCAAACTCGGCTTTTCGGGTATCCGTCAGCACCTTGTAGGCTGACATTTGCCCAAGGTGGCCTTCAATTTCAACGCGCACGCTCACTTGGCAACGCCGGTATTCGGCGGCACGAGCGCGGTACGCAAATAGCTCAGCACGTTGTGATTCAACACCAACTGCTCAAAGCGTGCGCGCAGGGCGTCAAACTTCAGCATCTGCGGCATCGGTGCACCGGCCATCAACTCCAGCGGGTTCACGGGCCGCGCCGCATCGCCTAGTGCGCGCCAGCAAAGATAGGTGTAACGCTCGCCGGTCGGGCGAGTCCGTGGAATCATCCGAATGTTCACCGGCAAGCGGGGTTCTTTGCGAGAATCCGCGACTAACCGCATCATTTTGTTTTCCAACTCTTGCCGCGCTTCTTCGATATGTTTAGCGATCTCATGCGCGGATTCGGATAGCGTGTCGGCACTGACCACGGCACGGCCCAAAAGCTCAGCTGTGCGCAGCAGCACGTCGGTGCTTAGATCACTTCTGACCGGCTCATTCGCCGCTAGCTCCACCGCCAACGTTTCGATGGCATGGCGGGTACTCAGGACGCTCAGGGGTGCGCTCATGGCTTCACCGGCAAAAGTAGGCGACTGCGATTCATCCGGCGGCGGTGATCGGGTCGGCGCACGCCGCTCATTACGTCCTCCGGTAATTCGGCGCGAAATTTCTTCGCCAGTGTTTTCGATGCACTTGCAGCGCCCTTCCGGGCCGGTGCCGCCGCCGTGATTGCCGCCACGTCAGCCACTTCAGCGGGCGCAATCGGCCAAAGCAGCGTTCGGGTGATCGGCACAATCGCACGCCGAACATGCCCGGCATCGTTCATCACTTGCTCCAAGGCACTCACCAATAAATTGCGCAAGGATTCAATCAATGTCCGCGTGCTTGCTGAGTCCATGCGGCCAGCGGCGTTGAGCGTCAGCACATGGCGCACTGTGCTATCCCATTCGGCAATCGTGTCGACCAGTAGCCCGTGATAGGGGGTATACAGCACCAACTCAAACACATGCGGCGTTTGCCGCGATGCGAGGCTAGTGGTCACGCTTGTGGACGCAGTACGCATCGCGATCAAGTCCTTAATCGTCGCAGTTCGTTCGGCACACACTTCGCGCACATTGGCGATCGCATCTTGAAACCGGAGCAAGGCAAAGTCAGCCCAAGGGTTATCGGTGGCTGTTTCCAGGAACAGGTAGCGCAGTGCGCCAGAGACAAGCGCCACGCTCACGGTGCCTGGTGGGCGGACTCCGGCCAGGTTGGGTTTGGTTTGTCTGCCGTTCCAAACGAGTTCGGCTTGTCCGGTGTGTAGGGCCACGGTTGCGGTGTTAAACAATCCTTTGGTTTCAAACTTGCTGGTGTGCGGTGGAGTTGCCACTGGGCCAGACGTTGATTGTTGTTTTGCGTCAGACATAGTTCCATCCATAGGTTTCATCAATAGTTGTTAGTTGTGGCAGAAGTAGCCGAATGCGGCTGTGGCAGGTGAAAACCTTATCCTTAAAAGGAAAGGGGTTTAAAGGGCCTTTAAAGGGGGCTGAGATGGCCTTGCACAGAAGGTGGGTTAAAAGCAGCAAATACAAATTGATTCGGGGCGAATCAATACAAATCGAACTCTTGTCCCGCCCCGAGCCAAACGCAAAGCCAGAACTCGTGGCGCGCCCCGCGCCACCTAGATCAACTTTAGAAGTGGCGCGCCCCGCGCCACCTGGATCAACTTGAGAAGTGGCGCTCAGAGCGCCAGTCATCATTAACGCCGATGCGTCCGTGATTCGCGCGTTAAACATTTACCACCCCAAATTCGTTCTGCAACAGCTCAAACTGCCGCTGTGCCCAACGCTTCTCAGCATCGGTTTCACCGGCGCTCGTAGACGTTGGTCGCTTTGCAGCATTGGTGCGCTCATTCGCCACCTTGTAACCGGCATCACTAAAAAGAAAGGTTCCGCCAATGGCGCTAGTAATCAGCGCACGCAAAAACATCGTGTCGTTGCGTACTTTGCCCTGCGCTCTAGCTGCGGCGCATTCGTCTAGCACTTGCTGCGCAACGTCATCGGTCAGCATCGCTAGGTCGGCTTTACACCCAGTCTTAGTGATTTCCGATACCGCAGGCCATACCAAAACCCGCTTTTGCAGTGGCATTGGTAGTTGCTTTTGTTCTTCGCCTTGCGCGGTAGTGTTATTTACACAACTACTACTACCACGCACACGGGGCAGTTCAATTTTTGAACTACTCGAAAAATCAACGTTTCTAAGCAGTTCAATTTTTGAACTGCCAGGAATTTCTAGCAGTTCAATTTTTTTACTACTAGGCAGTTCAAAATTTTTACTGCCTGATTTTCCAAGCAGTTCAATTTTTTTACTGCGTGCTAATTCCAATAGATCAAGCAGTTCAAATTTTGTTGCCACCGCCTCCACGACGCTACGCAAGCGCTCACCGTGCGATATACAAGAACAAGCAAAATCCTTGAAAGCGATAGAGTGCGCATATGTGGCGCTCTGATCCTGGTCGAACATTAGATAGCTGTTCGATTCCACCCAACCATCGGTCGCACGCTTCCCCGCTTTCAGCCAGCCGGTTAATTGCAAAACCTTCAGTGCTTTCGACAGCGTTGGCCGCGCCAAACTGCAGGCGGTGGTCAAATAATCATAGGTCGGCGTGATGACTGCGCCGGGGCGCGCCATCGTGACGCGCAACACAATCCACACTAATTTTTCGCTCGGCAATAAGCGCGGGTCAAGTACCAACGCCGATGGGATTGGATGCTGCCAAACCCCAACGTAGTCGAAGGTGCCTGCCGCCGATTCCGCTGCGCTCATTTGGTCCGTAGCGCTGCGTACAGGCTGCTCAGTGGCCATATCGGCATGCGGTCATGCACGGCCAACAAACGCGCGGCTTTAGGCAAATACGCCAACGCTTGCCATGCGCTGCTGGCGGTGTCCGCCGACGTGGTGTCCAATGCCGCCGGTCGGCCATTCTGCGCGGTATAGCCCATTGATTTCCGTTGCGCCGCAATTTGTCGCGTATTAAAGCCGAGTAACTCAGCAATCAGCGCATTGGTCGCACCGTGTTGCAAATACATCGGCAACAGCTCGTCAGGCGTATCTATTTGCGCTAGTTTTTCATAGTTGACATCGAGTTGCATCACGATGCGCTCAGCCACGGCCTCGACGCCCTGTGCGTCAATTCGCTTCAGTTCGTCAAGCGCACCCGAGCGCACGCCTAGGGCCGTCAAATCGGCACTGGCTTGCGTTGGATTTGCCCGCAGGCCGCCCATAATAACGGCTAAAAGTTGCTCTTTCATTCCCAGTCCCCAGTTTTAACCAGGCGTGGCTCGCCTCGGGCATACACGCGAATATGTGCAAAGCGCTCCGGCTGCTCGCGCATCAATTGGAATTGGCAATGCATCAGTGCCACAAAGGCGTCGTGCGAAGACGCGTGTGGCACTGAATTCAAAGTTTCGCAGTAATATATTCGCGTGCCCCAGGGTGCCGCACCCAAAACAAAATGCGCAAACGCGATGTGCGCTGGCGGTACGGCGTTAATTGTGTTGCGTTCGTCATTCGTTACGCCGGGCTGTTTACTGAGCACTCTGCGCCACAGCGATTTCTCCGGCAGCGTTAAATAAACGTCTTCGTGCCACTGTCCGTTCACTTGCGCCAAGATCGACCATAGATCAAGCCGGCGTCGGTTTTGGGGATCGGGCTTGTCTTGGTAAATCTCTGCGGACGTGATGGGTTCCATGTACCAGCCGTACCCGGAATCACAGCGGTAGATGTGTTTTTCGAGTTCGTTGGCTTCACACACGGTCATTGCCAGCTTAAAAACATGCTCGACTAGATCAATGCCCACAGCGGCAACCGCTTCCGCTGGGGCGATAAGTGGGTAAGCAGGCGGTAAATCACGCACGTTGGGCAAAGTCACCGCAGGCATCTGTGCTGCGCCTGCGATGCGCGCATGCACTTCCTCAATACTCGGTAGCGCGTTGGGAACTAAAACATTCGGCGGCTTGGGTGCCGGTGGCGTGGTATTGCGCAAACGCGCGAGCATCTTGTCCCAAGTATTGGTGTACTTGTCCTTGGAATATTCAATTGCCTTGGGTATTTCGATCATGGCCAAACCAAGCGCTGTGGAAACGGCTAAATCGGTGCCTTGTAGCAACTTGTTTAGCTCGAATCCACGGCCTTCCCAAGCGGCATCTAAGCGGCCCATGACGCCCTGCATTCCGGGTGCGATATTCGCGTCACCTTTGAGTACAGCTAAACGTTCGTAGGCAGCAAATTGCGGTTGGATTCGTTCAATTGCCGTTCGGCTAAGTTCACTTGCAAACGCAAATGCAGAAAACTCTTTCACGGCAAATTGAAAAAAGTTAAACGTAGTTCGATTCACACGCAAGCCGAGTTCATTGCATTGCTCTATAAAATCCCGACTTGAAAGCTCGGTGCCTGTGCTGTCACTGATATCCCGATGAATTTTGATAAACGCTTTCGCGTTATTCCAAAACGTCATTTCGCCGCGTTGGTTGTTTTCGATCAGGTGATTGGCCTGCATTGCCACATCTGATTTGAACGGTTGAATCAAACACCGTACCGCCTGAAAACGCTCATCGCCGGTTTCATTCCAAAGCTCTTGGATCGCCTGAAAGCGCGTGCCACCGCCAAAGCTCAGTGTGTAAACCGACTCACCTGGGCGCTTGGTTACATGCAATAACACCTTACCCAAACCTTCGGTGCGCAGCGCTTCTTTGATGTCATCAAACTGTGTGTTTCGTGTTGTGCGCGGGTTGTGTTCGTAAACCTGGATTTCTGCTAACCCAAGCTGGCGGAACTGTTCCGGCTCACGCCCTGCAGGCGGTTGGGGCGCATCGGCTTCCAGTGCCGCTCTGGCACTCGCCAGAATGTCCTCGCGAGCGCCTGGATTGTTCGGAAATTTCTTCGGGGGCGGCAGTCGTGTCACGTTCAATTTCTCGTTCATTGTCCCTGTTCCTCTTGTTTCAATTCAGCGTTAACACGTTCGTGCAGATGCGGTAATAGTTCGGCCACCAAGGCAAATAAAGTCGCGGATACCGGGCCTAACACACCATTGCGGCGCGGCTCTATTTGATGCACGGCCACCTTATTTGCTGCCGCTTTGTCAAACACGGCAGACGCTGCGATTACGGTATTGCAGGCGTTAAACCGTCCGCGCGTTTGCAGGAACATTGAACGCAAATCTGCCGTCATTGCACGTGCGTTGGTGGTGTTAGTGGCGCGCGAAATAATCGGGCGGCATTGCACACCAGACTGGCGGCTGCCGGGCATTCCCTGCTCAATACGGCGCAACAGCGCGATTAAAGGCTCAATCTCGCGTGCGGCGAGCGTTTCAGGCACCACCGGCGCGATAAGCAGCTCTGCCGCGACGACGCCAATGTCTTGCAACAAACCCTGTGCACCCGGCGTGTCGATCATCACGATGTCGTAAATGTCGTGCTCACGCAGTTGTTTGATGGCAGTTTCGAGAACAAACGCCGGGTTAAACGCTGCCGTCAATTCGATTAATGTCGCTGGCATGCCGGCATCGTGGCAAATGATGTCGAGCCGCTCAATCGTGGTGCTGCTGGTGCAGGTGCCGTCTATTTTGCGCCTGCTAAGGGCATAGCTCAGCCCATTCGGTGCGGCGTTTGAGAGGGCAAAGTACTTAGTGAGCGATGCGAGTGGATCGCAGTCGATCATCAATACACGTTGACCAAGATCCGCGCAGAGCGCCGCAATGTTGGCTGTGATGGTTGTTTTGCCTACGCCGCCTTTGTTGTTGACGGTTGAAATCGTGTAGGCTGAATCCGTGACCAGATCCGCGTTTGCTGTAGTTTGGTGCATTACCGCTCCTTGATTTAATTCGGCCCGACGCCGTTAAATCAAGAAAACTTGTGCAAAAAGAGCGCAAAAAAGATAAGGCAGCCGGACTCATAATCCGTCGGTTCTCGGTTCAAGTCCGAGTGGGCCCACCATTTAACACCGAAAAAATGCATAAATCCTTTTGGCACCAGTAGTAGGCTGTGCAAGGCCGTGCACATTGTCAAGGCGGGTGATTTCGCGAACACGGTTTTTGGCTCCGGGAGGCGGACTTACAGCACTAAGACTTCGTCAAACGCTGAACGAGTTCGAGCCAGTCAATATAATAAAGTGGCGATCACGTCCGGGTTCTGTGATCGCGGAGCGTCCGAACCCGATCGGCTTCGAGCCGCTAAACGGGAGCCCGACCAGGCTTGCGGACTTAGGGTTTTGCCAGCGCTGGATCGTTGAACACTAACCCAAATCCGTCACTGCGCCCAAATCCGCCGGTGCCACGAGCCGTATAAACTTGCCCAGCAGTCCACGCGTGTATTTCGGCGCGCGCGGTAGCCACAGGGCTTTGCGTTCGGCCATTTCAGCATCAGAAATATTCAGCGAAACCGATAAGGTGTGCGCGTCAATGGTAATCGAGTCGCCTTCTTCAATCAGTGCAATTGGCCCGCCATCAAAGGCTTCTGGCACCACGTGGCCGACCACCATGCCCCAAGTGCCGCCGGAAAATCGGCCGTCGGTAATCAAACCGACGCTTTCGCCCAAGCCCTGGCCGACCAAGGCCGCAGTCGGAGCCAACATTTCTTGCATACCCGGGCCGCCTTTCGGGCCTTCGTAGCGGATTACCACGACATCGCCCGGCAAAATCGCTTTTGCAGTGATCGCATGCATGGCTTCTGGTTCGGAATCAAAAACGCGCGCTGGGCCGGTCATTGCTGGGTTTTTCAGGCCGGTGATTTTCGCGACGCAGCCGCGTGGCGCCAGATTGCCGCGCAGAATCGCCAAATGCCCGTGTGCGTAAAGCGGGTTGTCGAACGCGCGAATCACGTCTTGATCGGCGCGCAGGGCAGGCACATTCGCCAATTCTTCCGCCATGGTGCGGCCGGTGATCGTCATGCAATCGCCGAAAATAAGCCCATGGTCTAGCAGCATTTTTAACACTGCCGGTACGCCACCTGCACGGTGAAAATCGACCGCAACATACTTGCCAGAGGGTTTTAGATCGCACAACACCGGCACGCGTTTGCGTACGCGCTCAAAGTCATCGAGTGTCCAAATGACTTCCGCCGCGTGCGCAATCGCCAAAAAGTGCAACACGGCGTTCGTCGAGCCGCCGGTTGCCATAATCAAAGCAACCGCGTTTTCAATGGATTTGCGGGTGATGATCTGGCGTGGTGTGATGTTGTGCTTGATCGCGTTGACCAACACTTCTGCCGATTGCGCCGCCGAGTCGGCTTTTTCCGCATCCGGTGCCGCCATTTGCGAGGAGCCCAGCAAGCTCATCCCTAAGGCCTCGAACGAGCTGGACATGGTATTTGCCGTATACATGCCGCCACACGCACCGACGCTGGGGCAAGCATTACGCTCGATGCCGTCGAAATCTTCTTGGCTCATTTTGCCCGCCGCAAACGCACCTACGGCTTCAAAGGGGCTAACAATAGTTAAATCGATGCCTTTCCAACGCCCCGGTTTGATCGTGCCAGCATAGACATAGATGCCGGGAATATTGATGCGTGCCAAGGCCATCATGCCGCCCGGCATATTTTTATCGCAGCCGCCGCAAATTAACGCGCCGTCCATCGCTTGGCCATTGACCGAGGTTTCAATCGCATCGGCAATCACTTCGCGTGACACCAGCGAGTACTTCATCGCCTCAGTGCCCATGCCGATGCCATCCGTCACCGTGGGCACGCCAAATACCTGCGGCTTGGCGCCCGCCGCCTCTAATGCCGCCATCGCGCGGTCCACCAAGGGTTGAATCCCGGCGTTACACGGGTTCATGGTCGAATGGCCGTTCGCAACACCAACGATAGGCTTGACGAAATCGCCATCCTTAAAACCCACCGCGCGCAGCATGGCGCGGTTCGGGCTGCGGGAATTGCCCTCGGTAATAGTAAAAGAGCGGCGATTGAGGCGCGTGGTGTCGGTCATGGTGGGCTCGGCAAAATCAACAGCGTCGGATCATACGTGGCTGGGGCTTTTGAATGCCAATTTGCTTAACGCAGTTGCGGCGTCACTTTTACGACTTTTCGTGGGTGCAAAAGCCCAGTGAAATAGCTCAAACCGTGCGCATATTCGTGCCCTAGCCAAATTGTTTCAGCTTCTTCAAGCAGCGTATCAACGGCAATTGGGCCGAAAACACGGCTGTCGGAGCTGTTATTTCGGTTGTCACCCATAACGAATACATGTCCAGCTGGAATTTCGCCGCGCCAATTAGGTGCGCCACCATAACCCTCGGTGTTGATGTAGGGTTCCGCAAGCATTCGCCCGTTTATAGCAACGCGGCCAGAGGTGTAGGTTCGGATGGATTCACCTGGCAGGCCAACAATTCGTTTGATCCACGTGCTGGCGTTGCCATTTTGAGTTGCGTGGGTAAACGTCACGATCATGCCGCGCCGCAACGCAATTGGCCGACGCAAGGATCGGGTTAGCAGGTAGTCGCCTGGAGAAACTGTAGGTGCCATGCTACCCGAGGGGATGGCATAGCTGGAATAGCCAAACCAGGTGCGAATGTCATCCAATGGCAAGCGGCCATTGGCTTTTGGCCAGTACAGAAAGGTACTAGGAACTAAACCCAGTGCAAAAATCCCAATGTAAATCCATGTTTTTCGATACCAACCGCTACATTCGGTTGTTTTGATCCGCAGGACTTGCAGTGGTGACAGCCAAACGACCAGCCAAATTGCAATCAAAAAAAGCAATAAGAGCAAAAACCCAAAAGGCGCGAAAATCCAACCGATGCGCACGAAAACAAAAGTAATCACGGTAATCAGACTGAGTTGTGCCAGGGAAATCAGCACGCCCTTGCGCATTTCGCCGATCCAAGCAAACGCGGCAATCGTTGAAAAAAACGACAGCACGAGCAACGGAAACGCTTTCGGTCGAGTGGATGGTTGTTTAGCTGGGACTGCTTCTTGTGGCGCGATTGATTCATTCATAGCACGTTGAATAGTCTTTAGCGTTTTTGGAACGGCGATACGCAGTCGCGATAGATGCGCGCACTTTTAGGTATGACATTGCGGCGCAGGCAATTCATTTTCGGCACCCCAACTTGCAAGCCATATTTCAACTTCTGCCGAAGTGGCGTGCAGGCCCGTTTCTTGATACTCCAGCCAAGCTTTGACAGTGATTGCGTTGAAGCTATTGCTCATTTGACTATTTAGTGAAGAAGAATTGGCAATTATACGTTAGCGCCCGCTATCGCACGCACCACAAAACCCAGTCTAAACTTAAGCCCATGCCCACCCCCGCACACCCAAACGCCGAACTTGCGATCAAAATCAAAGCGCTAGCGCGTGCTTTGGGCTTTCAACAGCTGGGCATAACCGACACCGACCTAGCGCTTGCCGATGCGCGCCTAACGGCCTGGGTAACCGATGGCCGCCACGGTGAAATGCACTATATGCATAAGCACGGCAGCAAGCGCACAGTGCCTGCCGAGTTGGTGCCCGGCACGGTGCGGGTTTTGAGTGTGCGGATGGATTATTTTCCGCCTGAGATTGAAGGTGCCTGGAGCCAGTTGGAAAATCCCGAATCGGCTTATGTTTCACGTTATGCCCTGGGGCGGGATTACCACAAGGTTTTACGCGCACGCTTGCAAACTCTGAGCGATCAGATCGCCGCGTTCATTGGGCCATTTGGCTATCGGGTGTTTGTCGATTCAGCACCGGTGATGGAAAAGCCTCTGGCAGAAAAGGCGGGCTTAGGTTGGATTGGTAAACACACTAATTTGATCAACAGCCAAGCCGGTTCGTACTTTTTTTTGGGCGAAATTTATGTCGATTTCGATTTGCCGATTGATGCGCCCGCTGCCCAGCATTGCGGCAGCTGCACGCGCTGTATTAGCGCGTGTCCAACCGGCGCAATTACCGGGCCGTTTCAGCTGGACGCGCGGCTGTGTATTTCTTATTTGACGATTGAGCTGGATGGCGCTATTCCGGTCGAGCTGCGCCCGGCACTCGGCAATCGCATTTATGGCTGTGATGACTGCCAATTAGTTTGCCCTTGGAACAAATTCGCTCAGCTTTCTGCCGAGCCAGATTTTCGTGCGCGGCATCAGCTCGACCGCGCTTCGTTGCTGGAATTGTTTGCCTGGAGCGAAGCTGAATTCTTGAAAAACACCGAAGGCTCGGCGATCAGACGCATAGGCTACGCTCGCTGGCAGCGCAATTTGGCCGTGGCACTTGGGAACGCGCCTAAAAGTCATGCGGTGACAGTTGCGCTTAGCGCGCGCTTATCAGCCTGCACGGATCAGAATTTAGCAGAACATTTGTGCTGGGCACTTGCGCGCCACGAACATCACGCGCCATGAAAATCAAAGGGAGGCAGAGCTTTAAGCTGTGGCACCTTGAAAAGTGCCACAGCCCTGGTTGGCAATGTGCGTTTAGCGCGCGACAAACAGGCCAGCAGTCGCCTGCCCGATAAAACCGGGGAATACTTCGGCCAGTTTGCTGGCATTGCCACAGCGTTTTGCTAATGCTTCAGCCAATACTGCGCGGTAATCGGTGGTTACCCGCAAATCGCCGCCTTCTAGCTGATTTGCCGCCAAACCCGGCCACGCACCAAAGACTTGTTTTCCAATGACGCCGCCACCCATTGCAAACATGCAGCCACCACGCCCGTGATCGGTGCCGCCCGAACCATTCTCGAGCACGCGACGGCCAAATTCCGTCATGGTAATCACCGTGACCGATTTCATGCGCGCGCCCAGGTCGGTGTTGAAGGCGGCCAGCGTTTTTGCAAGCTCGTCCAGCAAACTGTTGAGTTCGGTCGTTTGATTATTGTGCGTGTCCCAGCCACCTAAATCGCAGGTAGCAACTTCCACGCCCATGCCGCTTTTAATCAGCTTTGCCAAATCTTTCATCTGATTGCCGAACGTGGTGTTTGGATAGGCTGCGCTATTTTCAACCTCGATTGCGCCCGGGTTTTTCGCCACCAGTTCATCGACGGCGGCAAAGGTGCGATTGCCGGTGCTGTCTAGGAAACCCGTGCCGCTAAAAGTGGCTTCGAGCGAATCGCTTAGTGCGACCTTACGCGTGCTATTGGAATTCAAACCAAAGCTGGAGATCGCATTCAAACCCACCACGGCAGCGGGGCCGCCCATACTTTTCGTGACCGCCTTGCCCACTGAGAGCGCGCGAAAAGTGACGTCGTTGCTGAGCGCTGTTGTCGCCAGATGGCGATTGAGCCAGCCGCTGAACACCTGGCCTTTTTCCAACCACGCGCGTTCCATAAAATCTTGCGCGTCAAAATGCGAGCGGCTGGGTGTAGTGAGGCCGACGGCGTGTACAACCGAGAGCATGCCTTGATCCCAAATCGGTTTCAGCGGGGCTAGCGCTGGATTGAGGGCGAATTTGCCGTTCAAATCGATCGCAGCGCCGGTTGCGGCGCCCGGCTTGGGCACCGCGATAGTCCGGCGTTGTGCGTAGTATTCGGCTTCGGTGTAGGGCACGACCGCGTTTAAACCATCCATCGCGCCGCGCTGGAAGATTACTACGAGCGTGTCGGTGTTGCGGGCTGACGCTGGGTCTGCGGCAAAGGCGATCGTTGGTGCTGCGACTAGGGCTGCGCCACCTAAGCCACTGATTTTTAGGAAATCACGACGCAGGAAATTCATGCTGCTGGAATTGAATGACATGATAAGGCTCCGTAAGTTGAGTGCGATTTAAACTGATGTGGAATTGCGTTGTTTCTATACCAAATAAGTAGGAGCCGTTCGCCGCGTTGCTGACCAATTCAGCGCGATCCGCATAGCTAAGCTTGCGCCGCAATAGCCGCTCACTGAGTTTGTCCACCATCGCATCTGGCGTCTTGGCACCCGCAGTAAGCGCCAATGCATCAATAACAATGCCGCGATCCAATCGGCCTTCAAGTGCGGCAAACACGAAGTTCCAACGGCCCAGCCACGCGGTCGTATTCATCCAGTAGCTGGCCACATCTGGATAGCCGTTCGGTGCAGGCCAATTGCACCAAGTCTGGCCCAAGCCTTCATAAACCGCTGTCAATGCGCGGGTGTAGGTCGCGCCGGACAGTTTCGCATCGGTCACGCGTAGCACGCTTTGCACGTATTCTTGCGGGCGCTTCACTTTTAGATCGGCGCTGGCTATGAAATCGACGGAGTTGAATAGCTCGCGCAACATTGTGGTGATATCGCCGCCGGAGCTTAAAAATAGCGCCGTCAGTTTATCTAGTAGCGCTGCAGGCGGCGTGTCACTAACAAAGCGCCGCACCAGTTTGCTTGCAATCAATTTAGCGGTCGATGGATGCGCGGCCAAAATATCCAGTACATCTTGCGCGTCTTCCATGCCGCGATTTTTCGCAAGCGTTTTGCCGAGTACGGTCTTTTCATTGCTATCGTGATTGCGCTGGCTAAACAGAAAACTGATTTGCGTGCGGTTAAAGCTCCAGCCAGTGAACGCGCGCGCCACTTCTTTCACGTCACCTTCGGTGTAGCCACCATCGACACCTAAGGTGTGCAGCTCCATCAATTCGCGTGAGTAGTTTTCCTGCGCGCCAGTTTTGACGTTGACGTAGTTATCCAAATAGAAAAGCATCGCCGGGCTGCGCGCACTGGCATTGAGCAAGTCCTTAAACTTGCCCAGCGCATGTTTACGCATGTCTTGATCGTCGATGGTTTTGGCAATGCGGTCATAGCCGTGCACGTGCTCGATGCTGAAATGGTTCGTCCAAAACTCAACCATCACCTCGAACAGTTGATTTGGGCTATAAACTTGACGTAACAGTGTCGCCGCCCGCAGTTCGCCCAAAGCTTGAAAGTCTTTGTTTTCGCTGGGCGGATAGGCCAGATAAAGCTGCGCACCGGTCATGTTAATACTGGGCAGATTAGTCGCAATAGCGGCTTCGATAACGCTGGCGTTGGCGGCACTCGGCAGCAGCTGCGATTCAACGAAAGCGGCATAGCCCATCGCGCCGGCCCGCTGATAATCCGATTCCCGAATGCCAAAACTGGTGCGATTCATAAAATGCACGAGCGGGTCGGGTATCGCCAACGGCGTAGGGTCAGCGGCTGCGGCACTGGCAGCCTGGAAAAGTTGTGCACGAAGGGCGAGCAAGCTCATATGCGTATTGCCTCGGGTTAAATTATAAGAACTGTATGCCCCAGCGTTTTCAAAGTCATGTGACCTGGAGCGTTGGCGAGCATTCATCACAACGCTCGGGCATTGCAGTGGTTGACGCGACGTCAAAATTTTTTTTGTGCGGCCGGCCAGGCAAAGGGCCACAAAGTGTGGCCGGGCAAAATGTCGGCATAGAAACTGCGGCATGATTGTGCCGGTTGTGCCTGCTGGCGGTTCCACTTGCTTTGCGCAATCATAGACGGCGTTGGATAGAGGCTGTGCAGATGCCAATTTGGCAAACGATTGAAAAACTCCTTACGGCAACATCGCCTGCAGAAACAAATCTGCTTGTGCGCAGCCACGCAGCGCGTATGGGTTTTGACAATGTTGGCTTTGCCGCGCGTGCAAGTGCTGCGATGGGTGCAAGCGGCGAGGTCGTGACAGCGCACAGCTACAACAGCGAGTGGGCGGCAAGCTATCAACGCTTGAGCAACCCGCTCAGTGCCGATCTGGACGCGCGCGTGCTGGTATCCAAGCGCAATCTGCCCGCCACAGCGTGGACGACCTGCGGCCAAATCAGCCTGCCGATGCTGGCCGTGCTGATCCCTAGCGCGAAAAAGCAACTTGGCATTGCCGGTGAGTTTGGCATGCGCGGTGGCATCACCGTGCCGATTCAGGGCCGCGGTATCGACTGGGGCTTTTTTACCTTCTCAACCGATAGCAGCAGCAAACTAGAGGATCTTGGCGCTTGTTTGGGCGAGGCTATGCTGCTTTGCGGTGTTGCCGCGAGTCGAATGGGCCAGTTTCAAGCAGAGGTTCAAACACAGATCAAACTGCCACCCAACCGCAACACGCTCAGCGCGCGTGAAATTGAAGTGCTGCGCTGGTGCGCAACCGGAAAAACATCGTGGGCAATTTCAGAAATTTTGCGCATCAGCGAACGCACAGTGAACTTTCATTTGGGCCGAATTTATCAACGACTCGGCGTGCGCACGCGCAGCGCCGCGTGCGCTATCGCCATCGCGCAGCAAATCATTCGGCTGTAATGTAGTCCCGATAGTGCGCGCGCCATGAAGCCAGCGTCCACACCTGTCAGAACTGACAGTTGCTCACGTCTGCTAGTCGCGCCAAAATCGGCGCACAAATAGAACCTAAATAAAATGTGCAAAATTCTTGCGCGCGGAGCCAAAATTAATGCAATCCCGATTCCCAATCTTTGCCGTAACGGCGCTGTGCGCAGCGTTCAGCAGCACATTTGCCGCCGCCCCCGAATGGCGCGTGGTGCTAAGCCCCAGCTCAAACGTCATCACCTTGCCCAATCTGCCGCCGCCCGGCAGTTTTGAGGTGGGCTTGCCTGGCCCGGTGATTTCCGACAGCGCCGGTGCGACATTGAATTTCCCAGTGCGCTTGAGCAATGGCAATTACGATTTATGGCGCGAGCGCGCAGGCTTGCTTAATCCGTATGCGCAAATGGGCGCAACTGGTGCCACCGGCCCCGCGCGTGTCGGCTCGGAAGCAGGGCACGTATTTCGCCGCCTCGTCGATTCCGGCACCACGACGGTGGGCACCGACACTAACGCCCAAGACGCACGCGTGTTCGCCGCCTTTGCAGGTGATCCTGCCGTGGCGTTGGACGACGCCAGCATTGGCGCATGGATCGCGAGCGCGAGCGGGAATACCGAAATTGCGCGCCGTGGCGTCGAGGGCGCGCTCGGGCCCAACATTGGCGCCGGCTGGAGCTTTGGCAGCGACGGCGGGCCGAGTGTTTTTGGCCGTTTGCATGCCCTGCCGAACGGCGCGGTGCTGATGCACACCGGTGCGCGCTTCACTGGCACGCCCAACTTGCCCTACACCCTACTGGCTCGGCACCAGCCCGGTTTGGGCAATACGACGTGCAGCGTGACGCAATCGACCAACGCCGCCTGGGCGCCCGGCGTGCTCGGTAATGACTACTTTGAGTCGATCCGTTTCCCCTCCAGCAGTGCGCGTGGCGAGGTCTATGCCGCTGGCGATATTGCGCGCCAGATGCCGATCTCGGTGCGCAACGGCATTTGGCAATTTTGCGCCGGTGCGCCACAGGTCAAAGCGCTCAGTGATAACACCGGCGCACTGGGGCCAAATATTCCGGGCAACGCGAACGCCGTGTTTGCGCGAATAGCACCCAACATCGGCCCCAGCATGGCGAATTCTTTCTATTTCACTGGTGAAAACGCGATCGCCGCCAACACATTCAAAGGCGTGTTTCATCACAGTTTCGGGCAAAACCGTGCGATCTTGCTCAACGACGTGGAGGGTGCGCTCGGCCCACAGGTGCCGGGTTTCGTGTTTGACACGGTTTTGGACTACGACCCGATTTCTGCCGGTCAATACGCGATTGTGCGGGCCAATATTCGCCCAGTCGGTGGCGCTAGTTTGACGACTGGTTTGTGGCGATTGCGCCCAAACGCTTCGCCCGAGCCAGTGGCTATTATTGACAACGCTGCATTCGTGCCAGCAGCGAACCGGACTTGGCGCGATCTAGATTTGTTTAGCATTCTGGAAAATGGCGATGTGCTCATTCAAGCGAATACCTCCAATGCGCCTGCGCCGGACACGATCAGCCTGTGGCGCATTCGCCCAAATCGCGCGCCCGAAGAAGTACTCAAGCGCGGCGATGTGGTGCGCATCCCGACCGCTGCGGGCGTGGTGCAGCGCCCGCTGCGTGCCATTATCCGCCCCGGCTCCGGTAACCCGGCGTTGCGCCTTTATGGCGGCGATGATTCCTGGGTCAGTGCTAGCGGCAGCGTGCTGATCAATGTCGATATTGATCCAACGCCAGGCGTGTTTATTTCGCCCTGGGCGCGCGCGCAGGTGTCGGATTTGGATGTGCTGCTGGCGGATGGCTTTGAGTAGCAAAACATTGATTAAGAAAATTCTGATTTGCTGTCATTGCGAACGCAGTCAAGCAATCTTTTTCGGCGCGCCGAGATCGCCGTGTCGCTGCGCTCCTCGCGATGACAAATCTTGCGCACATACATTTACTTCAAAAGGGAAACTTATGCCAACTTCATATTTTACCAGCGCCCAGCGCAAAATTTCGCCCCTGCTATTGACGATTGCACTGCTACTCAGCGCCACCAGCCAGGCGCAATTTCTATCCGCACCACAGGTGCTGCGCGAAAGTCGGTTTGAATACAACTTGCTCGCGCCCGCAACGTCCACACCGGCCTTTTTAACGCAGGCTAATGCCGAGGGCAGCACACGCTTTAGCTTTGTCGGCGACAATGCATTCGGCGACCCGTTAAATCCCGCGATCAGCGCCATTTACGTGCGCGCCTCCGCGTTGCCTGCGACTTATCTCTATCAAACCGTGCCCGCAGCCAGCTCAGTGGCGGCTTTTATTAGCCAGCTCAATACCCAGGGGGCGCTTGGCTATCGCTATTTTGGCGATCAGATTTATGCCGGTACCGTCGCCTCGGTATTGGTGAAAGAATCGAGTAGTGCCACCTATCAATACCGAGGCCTAACGCCCGCCAGCAGCGCTTCCACGTTTCTGGCGCTCGTGAACAGCGAAGGCGCACAGGGCTATCAGTATCAGGGCGATGTGGGCATTGACTCGGGCGGCGGTAATTTCGTGTTTGCCTCCGTGTTTTCGCGTAATTCCGCAACGCCAAGCACCTACAGCTACGAAACTGCGACTATAACGGCGAGTGCGGCAGCGCTGGTAGTTCAGGCCAACAGCCAGGGCGCGCGCAATTTTCTGTATCGCGGCGGCATTGCTTTCAGTGGCAGCTTTTCCGAAACGCTTTCACTGTACGAAAAAGACAACACGCGCGGCGACACTTTTCGCTACGAACAGCTGGCGCGCAGCGCGACTGCGCCCGCATTTCTGAGCCAAACCAACGCCCAAGGCGCTCGACGTTTTCGCTATTTTGGCGAAGTCGGCTTTGCCGATGGCACCTTTGCATCGTTTTATGCCAGCGTCGCGCCGATATTTACCAATGGTTTTGATGATTAGTCGCGAACACTTCGCTAAAGTTGCAGGCTCTTGAACTCTGCGAATTTGTCAATGAATGAAACTGCAAATAAAGCCGCCGCACGCGTCGTGCGTGCGCCGCGTGGCACGGAATTGAGCTGCAAGTCTTGGCTCAGCGAGGCGGCATTTCGCATGATCCAAAATAACTTGGACCCAGAAGTGGCTGAGCGCCCGGAGGATTTGGTGGTTTACGGCGGTATCGGCAAAGCCGCGCGCGATTGGGCTAGTTTCGATGCGATTTTGGCGGCGCTGAAAAATCTATCCGACGAGGAAACGCTGCTGGTGCAATCTGGCAAACCGGTCGGCGTGTTTCCCACCCACAGTGACGCGCCGCGCGTGCTGATTGCGAACTCGAACTTGGTGCCGAAATGGGCAACCTGGGAGCATTTTCACGAGCTGGACCGCAAGGGTTTGATGATGTACGGGCAAATGACGGCGGGCAGCTGGATTTATATCGGCACCCAAGGCATCGTCCAAGGCACTTATGAGACTTTTGTGGAAATGGGGCGTCAGCATTACGGTGGTAGCTTGACCGGCCGCTGGATTTTGACCGCTGGCTTGGGCGGCATGGGCGGCGCGCAGCCCTTGGCGGCGGTGATGGCGGGTGCCTGCATGCTGGCGATTGAGTGTCAGCAATCCAGCATCGACTTCCGTTTGCGTTCGCGCTATTTGGACGAGCAAGCGACCGATTTGGATGACGCCTTGGCGCGCATGCAAAAATATTGCGCCGAGGGCAGGGCAATCAGCGTCGGCTTATTAGGCAACGCCGCTGAAATTTTACCCGAGCTGATTCGGCGCGGCGTGCGCCCGGATGCGGTGACAGATCAAACCAGTGCGCACGACCCGATTCATGGCTATTTGCCAGCGGGTTGGAGTGTGGAACGCTGGCTCACGGAGGCAAAGTCGAACCCACAAGCCGTGCGCGATGCCGCAAAACTATCGATGCGTACGCACGTCGAGGCGATGCTGGCATTCAAAGCGATGGGCATTCCGACCTTTGATTACGGTAATAACATTCGGCAAATGGCGCAAGATGTCGGCTGCGTACAAGCGTTTGACTTCCCCGGCTTTGTGCCCGCCTACGTACGGCCGCTGTTTTGCAAAGGTATCGGCCCGTTCCGCTGGGTGGCGCTGAGTGGCGACCCGGAAGACATCGCAAAAACCGATGCGAAAGTAAAAGAGCTGATTCCAGATGATGCGCATTTGCACCGCTGGCTGGATATGGCGAAAGAGCGCATCGCCTTCCAAGGTCTGCCGGCGCGTATTTGTTGGGTCGGCTTAGGCCAACGTGACCGCTTAGGACTCGCTTTTAATGAAATGGTGCGCAGCGGTGAGTTGAAAGCACCGATCGTGATCGGCCGCGATCACTTAGATTCCGGCTCCGTCGCCAGCCCAAATCGCGAGACGGAGGCAATGAAGGACGGCTCCGATGCGGTGTCCGATTGGCCGCTGCTGAACGCGCTACTCAACACCGCCGGCGGCGCCACCTGGGTCAGCCTGCACCACGGCGGCGGCGTCGGCATGGGTTACAGCCAGCATTCGGGCGTGGTGATTGTCGCCGACGGCACCGATGCTGCGGCGAAGCGATTAAAGCGTGTGCTGTGGAATGACCCAGCGACCGGGGTGATGCGCCACGCCGATGCGGGTTATGAATCGGCGATTGCGTGTGCTGAGGAGCAGGGTTTGAATAGGCCGCTGAAGTGATTGCGTCTTTAGAATTGATCAATTTCAAGCGTTTTCAATCCCTGGATATTTCAGGGTTTAGCAAAGTTAATTTGCTAACCGGCAAAAATAATTGCGGTAAGACAGGGTTACTGGAAGCGATTTTATTAGCGTGCACGCAGCTTCCCGTACAAGACATCGCAACCGTGTTTCGCCGCACTGACGGTTTGGCTCAAGGACGACCTTTTTCGCATTGGTTTGGATTTGGTGGGAAGCAAGATTTTATTGTAAATGCAAAAACTGATTCTGGCCTTGACTTCTTTAGATACTGTAGATCAGACAAAAGCACTGGCGCTGCATTGCAAAGCGCCACCGCGAATGCTGGATCGCTTAATTTTATCGCGATTCCGTCATGGCCTCAGGCGGAGGTCGACGCGGAAGCAATGGAATTCGACCGCATGATCCTGCGCAAGCAAGAAAAGGTATTTGAAGCGCGACTGCGTTCGGTCGAACCAAAACTTGAATCTGTGCGGGCACTACAGCCCGAGTCAAAACGCGTGCTGTTTGCTGACGTTGGCTTGCCAGAAATGATTCCACTTTCCTTGCTCGGACAAGGCGTGCTGCGCCTGACCTCGATTTTCATTCGTGCGCTGGGCGCCAAAGCCGACATTCTACTAATCGACGAAATCGAAAACGGCCTACACCACGGCGCGCTGCTTGAACTTTGGAAAGGCTTAAAAGAACTCAGCGACAAAGAAGGCACGCAAATTTTTGCGACCACGCACAGCATGGAATGCATCGCCGCCGCGAGTCAGGTTTTTGGTGCGGGGCCGGATGCGGGTTTGAGTTTTCATCGAATTGAGGATGATGCGAAAGGCGTGCCAAAGGCGATTAGTATTAATGCCGAGCGCTTAGCGAGCATGCTTGAGATTGGGTTTGAAATTCGGTGAACTTAGAACCCCTGAAAAAGAAACTACCCGTGTTGAACTTCGGCACTAAAAGCTTGGTGATTGTTGAGGGGCAAAATGAGGTCGACGCGCTGCGTGCGCGATTGGGCGACGGTGTTCAGGTATTTTCGGCGGACAGCAAAGACAAAATTGCCGTCTTTTTGCTGGGATTGCACGATATCTCAGGTTTTGCGCCACAGATTAAGAAAGTTGTGGTCATGCTGGACAACGATGCTGAACCACAACTCACCAAAACCAATGCGGTGAAGTGGCTGGACGCAGCTGGATTAGCTGGGATTGGGGTAGTGCTGACCGTTCCAGATGAAGGCATGACGGGCATGCTGGAAGATGTTCTGCTTGCAGACAATGCCACCACAGCCGAACTAGCGTGCATAAAGCAATTTTTTGATTGCACCAGCGCAACGGACGAAAGCCTCAAATTACCGAATGGAAAGGCTCTATTTCAAGCTTGGCTTGCGATTAGAAGCCCAGGCGATTTCTTGGGCCGCGCCGTAAGTAAAAACAAGGTCAAGCTGGATGGCCCCGGAATAAACGCCCTGATTACTCGCCTGAAAGCCGTTTTAGATGCCAACTGATCCAATCGCGCTGTTTATTGAATGCATAAACGGCAATCCCTACATCGCCGTGCGAGTTATTAATGAGCGTCGAATGAATTTGGGTTTTCTCAATTTGGAAGGTCTGGCGATACTGTGTGCTGCAAGTCAATCAGCAAATATCGCAGACGGTATTGGTCTAACGCGTCGAAGTGCAAAGAAAACCCCGATGCAATTTGAGGATTTCACAGTGCACCTACAAAATTTTAAGCCGGTAAGCCAGTTAATTTATTTCATCGAAATCTGTTGGTCGCTGCGCGCACTTGGTTGGAATTTGGATGCGGTAAATGCGTGTGAAGCCGCGCTGCAGTCAGCTTATATCGCATTCCCACAGGACGACGAAGATTTGGATGAACAAGCCGACTAATACGCGGTTTGTAGGGACGGAATTTGGCTCGAAAATGCCAAGCAGGCTCGACGATTTCTTATTTCTTCGGGGCGCAGCGATTTATGTATACAGTACCCTAACTAAGGTGTTGCTTACTGATTTGGGAATTCCAGCCCTGCTAGCGAACACGTCCCCGAGTCATGCGAGTTGAACCGTGCGGTGCAGCGCGAAGCGTTCATTGATTTGCTCGCATGGCTTTGGGCGCGTTGCGCGCTTTATTGAGTAGGCGTCGTTCTAACTCGGTCAAGTTAGGGCGAAAGAGTTAGGCCATAAAATTAAACGTCCAAGTAGAAGCCGGAAAATCCGACACTCTGGCATTACACTTAACACACTTTCAAAGTTGAGCCAGCCGCCCCTATGAGCACGCCCGCAACCGCAATCGCTGAACCCCTTTTTGCTGAGCCAGTGAGCGCCGAATCGACTCCGATCCGCTTTGTTACTGCCGCTAGCCTTTTTGATGGCCACGATGCCGCGATCAATATCATGCGCCGCTTGATTCAAAGCCAGGGCGCGGAAGTGATTCACTTAGGCCACAACCGCTCGGTTGCTGATGTCGTCAACGCAGCCATTCAAGAAGACGCGGATGGCATTGCGCTTAGCTCCTATCAGGGCGGGCACATGGAATATTTCAAGTACATGGTCGACATGTTGGCCGAGCGTGGCATGGGCCATATTCGCGTGTTTGGCGGCGGTGGCGGCACCATAACACCCGAAGAAATTGCCGGATTGCACGCGGCGGGCGTGGAGCGCATTTATCACCCGAACGATGGCATGAGCATGGGTTTGGTCGCGATGATCGAAGATTTGATGACGCGCACCGCTAAGCATCGGCGCAAGACCGTCATGCCCAAGTTGCTTGAACGCGACGATCACGCCGCGATTGCTGGCATGCTGAGCGCCATTGAAGAGGGCGACCTGCACGGCACAGAGCTAGAAACCAAGCGCAAGGAATGGAAGCTCGCGGGCGCGAAAACGCCGGTGGTGGGCATCACCGGCACCGGTGGCGCGGGTAAATCCTCGGTGGTGGACGAGCTGCTGAATCGCTTTCTGCAGCATTTTCCGCAGATGCGCATCGCGGTGTTAGCGGTAGACCCAACGCGCAGGCGCTCGGGCGGTGCGTTGTTAGGGGATCGCATTCGCATGAATTCCTTGCGCTCGGATCGGGTGTATATGCGCTCAATGGCGACGCGCCGTCAGCACCAAGCGACCAATGTTGTGTTGGTGGACTGCATTGCGTGTTTGAAAGCGCTGAATTTTGATCTGGTAATCGTGGAAACCGCCGGCATCGGGCAAAGCGACTCGGCGATTGTGGATCTAGTGGATTTTCCGATGTATGTGATGACCTCGGATTACGGTGCGGCCTCGCAATTGGAAAAGATCGACATGATCGACTTTGCCGAGTTAATCGTGCTGAATAAATATGATCGCCGCGGCGCGGAAGATGCGTTGCGCGATATACGTAAACAGTGGAAGCGCAACCGCGTCGCGTTTCAAATGGAGGACGCAAACGTACCAGTGTATCCAACGATTGCCAGCCAATTTAATGATCCGGGCGTGACTTGGATGTTTAGCAATCTGTGTCGGCTGATCGTGGAAAAGCTCGGCGATAAATTAAAAATGGATCCCACCAAATGGCAGCCAAACGCCGATACCACCTTAAAAGAGCCGCGTGCAACGGTGCTGATTCCCGGCGCGAGGGTGCGCTATCTGGCGGAAATTTCAGAAAGCGGCCGGGCGCAAAATAAGTTAGCTGCCAAACAAAGTGAGATTGCGGCGCGGGCGCAGCATTATTATGAGGTGTTGAGGGAGTTGGATGGAGCGAACATAGTTGAGGCATTGGCGCTGTATGGCGACAAGCTACTTTCAGAAGGCGAAAACCAAGTCTTACGCCAGCGCTACAACGACGCGGTGCTTTCGCTGTCGAACGAAGCGCTACAACTCCTGCGCACCTGGCCCAAGCGCAAAGCGGGTGTTACCGACGAAGAATTCACTTATGAAGTGCGCGGCAAGCAAATCAAAGGCGCGAACTACCGGGATTCCTTGAGCCATCAAAAAATCCCAAAAATTGCCGCACCGAATTACAAAAGCTGGGGCGAATTGCTCACCTTTTTGATGAAGGAAAACCTGCCCGGCGCGTACCCTTACACCGCGGGAGTATATCCGTATCGACGTGAAGGCGAAGACCCGACGCGCATGTTCGCTGGCGAAGGCCACCCCGAACGCACCAATAGGCGTTTCCACTATTTAAGCGTCGATGCCAAAGCCGCACGCCTTTCCACCGCATTTGACTCGGTCACGCTGTACGGGGAAGACCCCGCCGTGCGCCCGGACATTTACGGCAAAGTCGGCAATTCTGGCGTCAATATCGCAACGTTAGACGATATGAAAAAGCTGTATTCCGGCTTTGATTTGTGCGCGCCCTCGACCTCGGTGTCGATGACCATCAACGGCCCGGCACCGATGATCTTGGCGATGTTTATGAATACCGCGATTGATCAACAGGTGGAAAAATACCTGCGCGGGGACGACACCCGCTGGCAAATTGCGCGCGCCAAAATCGATAAGTTATTGGAGAGCAAAACCAAACCCAGCTACGGCGGCCCACTGCCGGATGGCAATGACGGTTTAGGCCTAGGGTTGCTGGGCGTCAGTGGCGATCAGGTGGTCGATACAGAAACTTACGCGCGCATTAAAACCGAAACGCTGAAATCGGTGCGCGGCACGGTGCAGGCAGATATTTTGAAAGAAGATCAGGCGCAAAACACCTGCATCTTCAGCACCGAATTCGCGCTGCGCATGATGGGCGATATCCAGCAGTATTTTGTCGATAAAGATGTGCGCAATTTCTATTCGGTGTCGATCAGCGGCTATCACATTGCCGAGGCCGGTGCGAACCCGATAAGTCAGCTGGCTTTTACGCTGTCGAACGGCTTCACCATCGTCGAATATTATTTGGCGCGCGGCATGGCCATTGACGATTTCGCGCCGAATTTGAGCTTCTTCTTTAGCAACGGCATGGATCCGGAATACACCGCCATAGGCCGCGTCGCAAGGCGCATTTGGGCACGCGCAATGCGCGAACGCTACGGCGCGTCAGCCCGCAGCCAGATGATGAAATACCACATCCAAACCAGCGGCCGCAGCCTGCACGCACAGGAAATTCAGTTCAACGATATCCGCACCACGCTGCAAGCGCTGTACGCCTTGTTCGATAACTGCAACAGCCTGCACACCAATGCCTTCGATGAAGCAATCACCACGCCCACCGAAGACAGCGTGCGCCGGGCGGTTGCAATCCAGCTGATTATCAACCGCGAGCTGGGCCTAAATTTCAACGAAAACCCCTGGCAGGGCAGCTTCGCGGTGGAATATCTAACCGATATGGTCGAAGAAGCGGTCTACAAAGAATTCGAAGCGATCAGCGAACGCGGCGGTGTCTTGGGCGCGATGGACACCATGTATCAACGCGGCAAAATCCAAGAAGAATCGATGTATTACGAACACAAAAAACACGACGGCAGCCTGCCACTGATCGGCGTCAACACGTTCTTGCCGAAAAACCCCGAACTCAACACCACCATCGAGCTAATCCGCTCCACCGAAGCCGAAAAGCGCGCCCAGATTGATAATGTCGCGCTGTTTCAAGCGGCGCGTAATGGTTTTGCTACTGGCGGCCTGAAATACCTGCAGCAAATCGCGCGCGAGCGCGGGAATTTGTTTGAGGGCTTGATGGAGGCAGTAAAGACGCACTCGTTGGGGCAGATTAGTCATGCGCTGTATGAGGTTGGGGGGGAGTATCGGAGGAATATGTGAGTGGTAATGTTTCGCTATATGCCAATCCCCACACTATAAACTGCAGAAATTATGGCTACTATAGAAACTGTGTTGGCTGAGCGCTTTGATGCAGTCTCGATGGGGGGAGCAACGAAACCACTAAGGATGGGATGCATTTCTAACACCGGAAGGCGATTAGACGTTTATGTACGATATAATTCTGAACATTGCCCGGTTGGCGGACTTGTTAGGGATCTAATAGGAAGCCTGCTTGCGAAGAAAGTCAGGGTCGCAGTAGCAGATATGGCACTTGTTAACGTGCCTAGCGAACTTATCGCGCAAATTCGCGAAACTGATCCTGTTTCTGCGAATAAGCTATTCTCCGCCGTGAAGCCGAAGCTTGGATCAATCTGTACGGGCGCTGGTTATCAATTGTGCTCAAGCCAATTAGCTCCAACATCCTTATTACGCACAGCCGCCATAAAAATGTTGGTGTTCGATGAGCTAATTTTCAATTTTGATCGGACGCAGACAAAGCCCAATTGCCTTTTTAAAGGTAACGATCTGGTGGCAATTGATCATGAAAAATCATTAAATTTGAGTCAGTTTGGTTCATTTTTATGCCCTCCGATGCCCTGGGAAACCTCATGGCGTCCAAATGAGGGTCATGTTTTTTACGACATTGTTAAGCAAATGGCATTAGACTTTGCCTTCATCGAAGAAAGTTGGGCAGCCTTGAATACGCAATTAATTGACTGCATTTGTTCTACTGTCCCCATGACATGGGGCGCAAATCACGTGGTTGAGCAAATTAGATGCTATCTGCAGTCACTACATCAAAATATCGAAAATTCGCTGGAGAATCTGAGGAGGGCGTTCCGTGAGCAAGTCTAAATATTCTTATTCGATACTTCACTATGTGCACGACGCATATTGCGGTGAACGGATCAATGTTGCTGTTGTCGTTCTTAGTGCCATTCCTAGAGTGGTTCAAGTCAAGGTACCAGCTTCGCTACAAAGGCTAAAACTTGCGTACCCAGATTGTGATACGACGACATTGAAGAATTCACTTCGCGCGTTGGAACTGCGATTGCAAGGTTACTTTCAAACAAATTCACAGTCCCAGCTTGGTGAAGCGCTGGAGTGCGTTCTGCCTTTGGATGACCGAGCGGTTGTTCCGTCTAAGGTTGGAGTTGGAATTGCCAACGATTTGGCCGTGGAATCTGAATATTTACTTGAGCGGTTCGTAACTAGATACGACACCGATTTTGCTGATGCTGAAATATTTCAAAACTTTATTGCTCCGGCAAATTGGACGCGGCGACCTGTTATGGCGAGTTCCGGTAATGTGAATTCATGGTCTAAAATTGAGGGGGCGAATGATTCCAACTATCTTGCGAGGATCGCATGACGCTCAAACGCGCATTGGACAATGCGGTCAAGCGTCTTACGATTGCAGACGTTACTTTAAAGCGTATAACCGCTAGTTTGGCCGACGATTTCTTTCCTGAAATGGAAGATGTTTCTATGCTGGCGATTCAAACGGCACAGCCAAAATGTATGTCTATCAATTCGTTTGAGCCAACGTCTGAATTGATTAAAAAACGCCGATGTGTTTTCGAAATGTTTGCTGCACTTCGTATGCTCAAACCTTCAGATATATACGATAGTTTGAGTAGTGATGAGGTCAATCAACTAGAGTGTGCAAAGGTTGAGTGCATTTTTCTGGTCAGCTATGACGAAGATTTAGACGAAAGTGCAACAGACTTTTTAGATGAAGAGTGCTTGTCGCAATTTGGCGAGCATAATGTTCCCTTCAACATGTGGCCATATTGGAGAGAGGTGGTGCAGTCTGCATGTAGTCGGATGGGTCTGCCGAAAGTCGTTTTGCCCACTCATAGACTCAAGAAGTCCGCAACCGGTGAAGTGCGCAGTGGGCCTACGATATCTGGAATGACGGATCAAAAGAATTGAGCACAAATAACCTGTCATGTCTATGATTAAATTTGAAATAAGGAACAAGCCGAAGAACGCAATCTGATCGCAAACATCAATGCCACCACGCGCGCCAAGGTGGACTTCTTCTAGGAAATGATTGAGATCTGCTTTAAGTTCGTGCGTGAGGGTGGGGAAAAGTAATGCTTTGCGGGTCAGTGCCGTTCACGCGTCGGCTAGCGTTCTATTCGACAAAAGCAGCCCAGCGATTGCGCTACCATTAGCATATGACCACTCAAACCATTTTCAGCGGTGTCGTTCCCCGCGTTGACCTCCTCGATATCACGCGCGAGCCTTCGGATGCAGAGCTTGCGGCATTGATGAATGCCGCTGGCAATGCAGCACGCGCGGTCAGCGCCGACAACAAAGTACGCGTTGCTCAGCGGCTGAGTCAGGCGATTGTTAACCTTGAACAGCAATTGAAAGCCATTAGATGAAGCCGCGATTGATCGTCGTCGCCGGGCCGTTAACCATGAAAACTTTGAAACCCTTATCCATAATTGCCTACACTTTTTTCTTATCCGCCTGCGCGCAAACCCCAGTTGCTGAGCCCGCAGCGACAGCGCAGCCACCGAAAACAGTGCCTATTCCCTCCGAATTCAAAGCTTCAACGGTGGCCGCGCTGGTAATAGAAACGGGGCTTGCAGGTATGTTGGAGGGCGCTAAAGAGGCAGACTCTGCCTTTATGCCACCGTTTTTTCGCTACTCGTTGCAAGTGCGGACGACCGGCAAAATTCGGGCTATCACTTCGCCGCACCAAGAGATGGCAAACCACTACGCAATAACCCATAGCGCTGGGCATTTTACGCAGCAGTTTACCCACGAAGTCGAAGTCAGTGAGGGCGGCAAGTCGTTTTGGATTCTTTGGCAAAAATCTTTGATCACGCCGTTCGAGAAGGAAATGAAAAATGGTGGCGCGATGAATTTACGCGTGCTGTTGCTTGGTGCGCGTGGGCAGGAGGTGCTGTTTTTTGCCATTGGCTATAAGCAAACTGGGCTCTAGCTCGCCGTAATCGCTGACTTTGAAGGGCTGATATCGAATAACAGTAAATATTGCAGGGCGTGCGGACGTGGACTCTGGACTCTGGACTCTGTGCACTGGACTCTGTGCACTGGGCACTGGGCACTGGCTGAGTTCGTTTGCCAAACACTACCGCAGTGACGCCCGTACACGCACCGCAGTCGCAGGAAAGTCACAAAAAACGCCATCGATTCCGAGCGCGAAATAGGCGCGCAATTCATCACTAATGCTGGTGTAGTGGCTGGGCAGCACATCGTCGCGAAAAGTCCAGCTATGCACTGCCAAACCCAGCGCATGCGCTTGTTCCAACAATCCTGTTGATACGCTGTTGGCGTCGATGAGCGCCTGTTTGTTCGGGCTGATTGCCTGGGCATAGCGGGCAATTTCGGTTAACTCAAGCGCAATTTCTTGTTTGCCATCGGTGGCAGGTAAGAGCTGCGTCAGCCACGCGTGCGGCCCAAGTTCGGCGCGTAGACGTTGCAAAGCTTGCGGCTCAAAACACTGAATTAAAATGCGCGCTTGCACGGGCGTGCTGCAGGCGCGGTAGGCAGCGATGAATTGCGGCACCGGATCTAGCCCGATGCTGGCGAAATAGCTCGGCAATTTCAGCTCTGGATAGATGTACAGCGGCCGTGCCAAGCTCAGTTCCAGCGTTGCGCGCAGATCAAGCACTTGCGCAAAAGTGGGCACCGTGTGGCGATCATTGTGCAGCGCCGAGCGTTGTGGCCAGGGCTGGCGCGCGCGCAGTTGCGCAAACTCTAGCGCGCTGAAATCCTCGCTAAACCAATCCGGCGTGGCAATGCCGGTACCCGCACGCTGACGCTCAGGAAATTTCAATGACACGTCGGTGGAAGCGCCCAGATAGTGATCGTGGCGCACCATCAGCACAGCATCGCCACTCATCACCAAATCGGGCTCAATGACATCCGCGCCTTGCTCGGCGCCCAGCTGATAAGCGGCCAGCGTGTGCTCGGGCAAAACCCCAGACGCGCCACGATGCGCAATAATCCACGCTAGCTTTTTGCTCATAATGGCCTTGGGTGTGCGCGCACAGCTGAGTAGCGCGCCAAAACTGGCGCTAATCAAAAGCTGTCGTCGAGTGCGTGATTGCATAAGAATAGTATCGTTGAAATTTGCTTTAATCGTGTGACACGGCGATGCCCGGCTGTCAGCAATTGTTCTTGACGGAACTTCGATTTCACACCACGATCATGGCTGCTTGTTTCGCCGTGTCGCTTTCGGGCGAGACTAAATTAACTGTGTCGCCGCCAGGCGAGACTTTCCACCCGCCCGCAACTATGGAGCCGTTATGAGTCAACCCGCGCCGCGCCAGCTTACCGCTCGCGCCGTTATTCTTTCAATCATTTTGGCAATGGTTCTTGCTGCCGCCAACACTTATCTCGGGCTGTTTGCGGGCTTAACGATCGCGACTGCGATTCCGGCAGCGGTGGTGTCGATGGCGGTGTTGCGGGTGTTGGGCGGCGGCACGATTTTGGAAAACAATATCGTGCAAACGGGTGCATCGGCGGGCTCATCGATCGCTGCAGGTGTCATCTTTACCATTCCAGCCTTGGTTTTGCCTGCGCGTTGCACCGTACCACGATTTTTGAACGGCCTATTCAAAGCCATTCTTTAAATACACTTCCAGATCCGCAACTTGGCTAAGCAGCAGCACATTGACGTTGCTGCCGTTGACGTTGATCGATGCCTGCAGCAGCACGCTTGCATCGGTGCCGGTCCAAGAATCAACGCCAGACCAATTCAGCGATGAACTGCCACTGTCGCCGGCCGGGGCGGTGAGCTGGAAACTGTTGATCGTCGCCTGCACCACGCCGGACGTGGTTTGTACGGGAACGATCTGCCCTACACGAATAATGGTTTCTGGTGCACGCCCGATGGAAAAACGATAGATTCCATTGACCGAACCATTGACGGCGCAGTTGGCGATCACATCGCCATTGGCGAATTGCGTCCACTCATCAAAACGCTGAAAGGTCTGGCCCGGCGCTGGGCCGAATTGCCCCAGGATGCCAACTAAGGCTACGGGCTCAGGATTGCCATCCGGCTGGATGCGCCAAATGCCGTCAACCGTGGTGTTATCCGGTGTGCGCGCTGAGCCTTCAAAGGCGATATGCCGCCCGGCGCTGGTTAAACTTGACGCTTGCAGGGTATTAAATGAGGAGCCTAACCAATTTGGCCCTTGTGCACCGGTAGTTCCAGTAAAGGCTAGGCGCTGATTGACGCCGCCGCGATTGCGGAAAATACCGCGCAAGAACGGCTGCCCGCTAACATTCGCGTCCCTGAACTGCGCCTCGAAGACCAGATCACCATTCGTGCCGGGGCGAACGTTCGAACCGAACCCAACAAAATACGCGGTGCTGATGCCATAATTTGGGCCTAAGGCGTTGGTGCGATCTGACGCTGCGATTGCGCGCGGCGCGCCGCTGCAGACTTCCCAAATGCCAAACTCGCCGACGTTGGCGCTGGTCGTGGCGGCAACATAGGCTTTATTGTCTAGCAACACCGGACGATAGCCCGAAAACGCCAGCGTAAACGTCGCGTTATCGCCCAAATTCGGACTTAGCGCAGCATCGGTGGAACCTTGCACCAAGCAGGGCGTATTGCCGATGCCGGGAACGTGCAGCACCAGACCGTCGCGCGCGGCGCTGGTCGGTGAAACCAAGTCGGCGTCAATAATTACGCTGGCATTGGGCAAATTGCGCAACAACGGCGTGCCAGTGAAAAACCAACCTGGCCCCAAATTCGGACCCAGCGGGCCGTCGGTCAGGGTGCGCATAACTTCGATATTGCGCTGCGTATCCCAGCGCCATGCGGCAATCGGAAGCGTGCTGACGACGCTGCCCGGCACGCCAGCACGCCCGGAAAATGCGACTTGGCCGGTCGTGCCGACATCGTCATCGCCAAAGGTAATGTCACGAAACACGTGATCGGACTCGACGCCACTGCGGCCCGGCCCTTGGATGCCAGAAATATCTTCACGTACGTAGTGCACATAACTGCCCTGGATGCGCGCGTAGCGCCCGGCTAAAACGCCACCGTTCGAGGTTTGCGCAACGATAATGCCGCGCCCGCCGTCAGCCAGTGCGAAGCGAAAGAAGCCAGGCGCGATCGTGCTGGGAAAACCGGCGGTTGGAATAATGGTATTGCTCGATGAGACCACGGACCAGCTTGCCAATTGCGCGTGTGCGACGGTCGAAAACGTAAAGCCAGCAATACACAGCGCTAGTGCGCAAGAGAGAGAACGTGTCATAAAGAGCCAAGTTTGGTGGGGATGAATTGACCAGCAATCGCCAGATCTGATCGGCACAAGTTGCTTAGTTAGGTAGCGTACGATCAGACGCTTCGTGGGTCAGTGTGGCTTATTTGACCGCCGTTTGTAAAGCAAGTGTTACAAATCTATTCACGCCGTGAGCGAGTCATTTTCGCGCTAACGCTAGAAAAGCCGCGATCGTGCGTGAATTTTAGCGGTAACAACAAGGCTAGGCTGACGCCACGGGCTATACTCGGCGCTTATCTCGTGAGAAACCGCCCAATGTCCAAAACCGTCGCTGCCGCTGCTCAAGATGAATTTTTAGGTCACCCCAAAGGCCTTTATGTTTGCTTTCTCACCGAAATGTGGGAGCGATTTGCGTTTTATGGCATGAAGGCGCTGCTGCTGTTGTATTTGGTAAAACATCATTTGTTTGCGCAGGCGGATGGCACGATTTTGCTTGGCACCTACGCTGGCCTTGCGTATGCGCTGCCGCTGCTGGGTGGCCTGCTGGCGGATCGCTATCTGGGTATGCGAAAGGCAGTTCTGTTTGGCGGTTTGCTGCTCGTGCTTGGGCAGTTGGGTATGGCCTACACCGGTAGCCCCGCTACAGGTGCCACATCAGACACCGCCGTGCGCGATGTTTTCGCGATACAAATTATGTATTTTTCCTTGGCGCTAATCGGCGTTGGCGTGGGTTTTTTGAAGCCGAATATCTCCACGATTGTGGGCCGTTTGTACAGCGCTGACGACCCGCGCCGCGATTCGGGATTCACCATTTTTTATATGGGCATCAATGTAGGTGCGTTTCTATCCTCGTTGATTGTTGCCTACATCGGCGAAAAGATCGGTTGGGGCTACGGTTTTGCCCTTGCTGGCGTGATGATGGCGGTGGGTTTGGCGCAGTTTGTTTATGGTCAGAAGCATCTGAAAGGGCACGCGGAACCGGCTGATCCGGCCATGCTCAAAGCGCCCGTTTTCGCTGGGCTTTCGCGCGAAATTCTGATTTATCTGGGCGCTTTGGTGCTGACTGTGATGGTGTGGCAAATGCTGCAGACGCGCATTGATTTTGGCCCACTGACCGCGCTGTTGGGTGGGCATCAGGTGACGCTGACTGAAGTCGTCGCCGTCGTGATGGGCGTCGTGCTCTATCTATGGTTCATTAGGCTGATGTTTTCGGGCTTGTCGCGGGTTGAGAAAGGCAACATGGTGATGCTGATGGTGCTGATCACTGTCAGCGCGTTGTTCTGGGGCTTGTACGAACAGACTTATGGGCCGTGGGTGTTGATGGCTGAGATCGGGATGGACCGCACCACATTTGGGGTGCCGTGGACCGCTGGGCAAACCACCGCAATTGGCGCGTTGTTCGTGATTTTATTTAGTTTTCCCTTCGCATGGCTGTGGCCAAAGTTGGATCAAGCCAGACTCAATCCAAGTTACCCGGCAAAATTTGCCTGGGGACTGCTATTTTGCGGACTGTCCTTCGGCATTCTGGCCTACGCCGCCGCGAATCCGGGCGAGGCCGGCAAAGTTAGCCTGTGGTGGATGATTTTCGCCTACGCGGTGCTAGTGATGGGCGAAATGGTGCTTTCGCCGGTTGGGCTGTCGGCGGTCACGCGGCTGTCGATTCCGCGCGCGGTAGGCTTAATGATGGGCGCGTGGTTCCTGTTCTCGGCTTTTGGCGAAATCATCGCAGGACGTTTGGGCACGTGGGCGACCATCGAGCCGGACGCCGCAGGTCAATACGATGTATCCGCCGCACTTGCGCTGTATGCCGATGTTTTCACGCAGATGATGTGGATCGGCGTTATTGCGGCTGGCTTACTGTTCCTGGCGACGCCATTATTGAAGCGTTTGACGCGAGAGTGAGTCTGGCGAGTGAGTCTGGCGAGTGAGTCGAACCAAGAAGTCGGACAAAGTGAGCTGGGCAATCGCCCAGCGCACTGGCGGCTAGCGTGCTATTTGTCTACGCCTGCCATCGCCGCCAGCTCCGCCGCATTTAGCCGCGCCACGGGATAGCGCAGATAGTTCTGATCATAATAGCCAGTGCGCTCATAAAAAAAGCTTAAGCGCGCGTCGGCTGAGGCGGCAAATTTCGGGTCCGCGAGCTTGGCGTCAAATTCGGCCTGCAATTTTGCATCGCGCTTCAGCATTTCGCGGGCTTTTGCTTCCAGTACGCGCGGTTCGGCGTATTCGGCGCGCGTCATAAAGCCATCGCCTAGGCCGATACGAATCAGCGAATCGGGCGCTAAGGGTTCCAACAAGTTTGCGATCAAATGCGCGCGCGCTTGATTCATGCGCACCAATACGCTGCCCGCCGGGAATGCCAAGTCTTCATTCACTGCGCGCGCCGCCAAACTGGCAACACGCACGCGCCCCTCGAACGGCTGCGGCGCATAGAGCACGTCACTGAAGCGATAGCTGCTGGCTGCTTTCAAGGTTTGCGCGGCTGAAATAGTTTGCATTTGGACGCCGTGACGTTGCAATAAACGAATCGCGCTGCGCCATTGGCCAGGGATTAAATAGGCAGCGGGCAGCGTCACTTTTAGTGTGGGTTCGAGCTGATTGAAATAAGGAATCGTCCAGGTTTCTGGCTTGCTTTGGTCGTAGCGCGTCCACAGGCCACCGCTGACGTCGCTGCGCGTTTTGCTATAGGCAAAGCCCTTAAAAGCAAAATCAACGGGTTTATCGGTGACGTTAAAGCTCAGCGCCAATTCACTGCCGACCGCGTTTTCGACGCTATCGCGATCCGCCTGATTCACCGCACCCAAAAGCGCTTTTGGGTTGCCGCCAATACTGGCAATCAGTTCGCGCAGAAAGGCTTGATTGACCCGCACGCGGGTTTTAAAGTCCTTCATCATGTGCGTTTCAAGCAGCAGGGAAGGGCGGTTTACGACGACACCAAAACCGGCGGAATAGCGCGGCGCTGAGTAATTATTGACGATACCGGCTTTGATATCGTCTGCTACTTTTAGATCAACATACGGCCCCAGGATAAAAGGACGCTTCTCGGTGCCGAATTTCTCCGTGCGCGGCACAACCTCTTTGTTCCAGGTTTGTTCCTGCCACGCGGCAATGGCTGGATGTACGGCGCTGCTGGTTTCATAATGATAGGTCAGTTGATACTGATAATCCGAGCCATCGGTGTTATGCATATCAACAATGAGGCTTGGATTCCAGGCGTTCCATTGTTTCAACCAGGCGCGCATTTCCGGCGACTCGGCTTTGATGAAGTCGCGGTTTAGGTTGTAGTTTTGCGCGGTCGAGCGCCAACCCATTTCATTCGGGCCATTTTGATTGATGCGGCTAAAGGCGCTAAATCGTTCGTGCCCGTCGACATTAAAAATGGGGATCAGCAGCAAGATCACGCCATCCAACGCCGCTTTTTGCTTGGCTTCAAGCAACCATTCGCGGCTCAATGCCATCAGCGCGTCTTTGCCCTCGTTTTCGCCCGCATGGATGCACGCTTGAATCAGCAGTACCGGTTTGCCCGAGGCTTTGGCGGCACCGGGCGTAAATTCATCGCCACTGGCAATCACAAAGGCAAATTGCTTACGCCCCTGCGGGCTGGAGCCGAACTCGATCAGTTTTGCCTGTTCGCTAGCGGCATCAAGCTTGCTGAAATACTCGAACGTTTCTGCGTAGCGCGGCGTTTGTGTGTAGTTCGAGCGCTCAGCCAGCGTGCGCCAATCTGGCGTAATCGGGGGTGACAAGGCTAAAGACGCTACAAGCACGGACGCGATCAACATAGTAATTGCTCAAGATTTCAAACCTAGAGCTTGCCAGAGTTTCGCGCTTTAGTCGGTACTTTTGCGGACGATAGCGCACACCATCCTAGACACTTGGCAGTACTAATGAAACTTCGGTCATCGCCGAGAAGATGTTTGCCAATAGTTTGGAGTGAGTGTACGGGTCAACGGGCAGTGCTTGGCCTACTGCGCCGCTGGATCCCCCAATAATCCCACGCCCAATTGCACATCAGTCATGCCCGGCGGCAATTGTGCCTTGGCCTGCATCAGCGCCTTACCTAGCGGTACGCCTTGATTAATCAGTGGCAATAGCTGTTGCGCCAGTGCTGCATCATGTGCGGTTTCGGTCAACGTGCCAGGGCCCAGCACCAAACTGGCGCCGCGCGCTTGATTGAGCCACGCGTGGCCCAGCGTGTTGTGGGTTGGATCAACGAAATAGTTGGTCCAGCACGCCCATTGCAGCACTTTCACCGGCTGGGTGTTGGTCAATACGCCGCTGCTGAGCTGGCTTACGCTCAGCACATTGTCAAAGCTCCAACGTGATGGTCCGGCGTGGCCGAAATATTGCAGCCATTGGCCGCCGGTATTGACGTGCTCGACAATGCTTTGGTTGACCTGCGCCGCGCTCAGCAGATCGCGTTCGGCGCGCTGTATTTGCAGACTCGGCAGCAGCGGGGCAAGGCTGGTA
>JANNYA010000209.1:0-37996 GCA_031409855.1 Rhodanobacteraceae bacterium
CTGCCGGTAACCATGACGTTCATGGGTTTCAAATCACGATGAATCACCAGCTTTCGATGCGCTTCGATCAGGGCGCTGGCCATTTGCGCAATCAGGGCGATTTTTTCCGGCAAACTTAGCGTGTGCGTCTGCGCATACTCACTTAGGCTTAAGCCCTCGACATACTCCATTGCAAACCACGGCTGCCCTGCAACAATTCCGCCATCCAGTAACCCGGCAATATTGACATGCGTGAGGCGCGCTAAAATTTCGCGTTCGCGCGCAAAACGCTGCAGCAGTGCGGTCGAAACAAACTCAGTGCGCGCAAGTTTTAGCGCCACCGTTTGCCTAAAGCCACCACTCACGCGTTCGGCTAAATACACCTCCGCCATGCCACCGCTGCCCAAGTGGCGCACGAGTTTGAACGGCCCCAATTGCATGCCCAACCAACGCGTTGAAGCATGCGGCGCATCCAGAACCGGTTCGGTGCTGCTAATCAGCTGGAGCAAGGCAGCGAGTTGTGCGCCAGACATTTCGGCCCGCCAGCGCGCCAATTCCAACACACGCTCGGCCTCTGACAGCTCGAGCCAGGCAAAATAGTGCGGTTTAAGCGCTTGAAAGTCAGCGGGTGTAGTCATCGAAGCAGAGTTTAGCGCGGCTAAACTTTGAAGCGTCAACGCTGCGCGATTTGGGTGCAACTGAAACTGATGTGTTGACTAGATTTTGATCCCGCAGGGATCACAGAAGGTAGCCGGTGTGTCGCAGTCGCGAAGCGGCGAAGACCACCGGGCAGAATGCGAAGGTCATACCGACCCCGGCAGGGGTCGCACAATGCATCTGCGGCGACCCCGGCCGGGGTCGAAACACAATAGAGTTGTTGGCGCAGTCTGCGGCGGTACAAAGCGGCGTGCGTAAGCTGCAAAAAAATTCAAATTTGATAGGAACGAAATGAGCCGCCTACACACCGAACGTCACCTCGTTTCCCGCGTCGGCTGGCTGCGCGCGGCAGTTTTGGGTGCGAATGACGGTATCGTTTCCACCGCTAGCTTAATTCTTGGGGTTGCCGCCGCTGCCGCTCCGCGCGCCGATATTGTGCTGGCGGGCATCGCGGGCTTAGTCGCGGGCGCGATGTCGATGGCGGCGGGCGAATACGTTTCGGTCAGTTCTCAATCCGATACCGAGCAAGCAGATCTGGCGCGCGAACGCGCTGAGCTTGCTACTCAGCCGGAACATGAGCGCGAAGAATTGGCGCAAATCTATCAGCGACGTGGCGTTGAGATTGGCCTGGCGCGGCAAGTCGCCGACCAGCTCATGGCGAAAGATGCACTGGCCGCGCATGCGCGTGACGAGCTGGGCATTTCTGATTTCAGCACCGCTCGTCCGATTCAAGCGGCATTGACCTCAGCCGCAACATTTTCTGTAGGTGCCGCGATGCCCTTGCTGCTGGTGCTGCTGGTAACGCCCGCGTCGCTGCCAATCCTGGTGTCACTTGGCTCGCTCGCGTTTTTAGCTTTGCTGGGCGGGATCGGCGCACGGGTAGGCGGCGCTAACATCACGCGCGCCACGGTTCGTGTGACGTTTTGGGGCGCTTTTGCGATGGCGTTGACGGCAGGGATCGGCGCGTTGGTGGGTAAGGCGGTTTGAAGCCAACCTCACTTTGCCGCTTGCTCCCGCCCCGCATCCCGATAAGCCACATAAAGCAGCGCTAGCCCAAACGCAATCATCGGCAAACAAAGTATTTGCCCCATGGTTAGCCACTTCAGTGCCACAAAGCCAAGCTGTGCATCCGGTTCGCGAAAAAATTCGACGATAAAGCGCTGCACGCCATAAACCGCGACAAACATGCCGCCCGCAGCGCGGTAAGGCCTGGGTTTGACCGTGTAAAACCACATCACCGCCGCCAGCACCACGCCTTCTAAAAACGCTTGGTAGAGTTGGGATGGGTGGCGCGCAAAACCGTTCAACGCGCCGCTTTGATAGGCCTGCAGCAAAGCCTCGTGGCTGTAACTTTCTAGCTCAGGCTGACGTGGAAACAGCATGCCAACGGCGGCATCGGTGCGCCGACCCCAGAGTTCACCGCCAAAAAAATTCCCGAATAACCGGACTGCGCCTAAGCCGACGGGAATCAACGGTGCAACAAAATCCAGCGCGGCAAAGGTCTTATGCCCGTGTCGCCTAGCCCAAATAGCGAGCCCAATAATCACGCCTGCTAGGCCGCCATGAAAGCTCATGCCGCCATCCCAGACTTTTAATATCGATAAAGGGTTCGCTTGAAATTCGCTGAAGTTGTAAAACAACACATAGCCGATGCGCCCGCCCAGGACGCCGGACAGCAGGCCCAGGTAGCACATATCTTCCGCATCTTGGCGGCTAAAGCCACGCCAGCCATCACGCACGCGGCGGCTGGCTAAGAAATAGGCGAAGCCGACCGCGAATAAATAGCTAATCCCATACCAGCGCAGCGGCAGCGGCCCCAAATGCACAAGTACTGGGTCAATTTGATGTAAATAAGGTAGTGCCATATAGGTCGTCGTTTCCAAAGCAAAGTTCTATTGAGTCCAACGCCCTTCGCGTTGGCTTAAGTTCGCCTTGCTGCTTAACTCGGTGCCGAACACGGTGGCTTTGATCTGCACTTCGCCGGGTTTTGCCAGATCGGTGACTTTCACCGAGCCCAATATCGCGTCTAAGTCAAAATCATAGGCGTTCAACGCTTTTTTAAAGCCGCCGAGGCACACGCCCACTTTGTCCAGCGCCTGCTCGAAGCTCAGCGCCTTGACATCTTCTGGGCTTTTTAGGCCGATGGATTTTGCCGCATCCACCAGCGCCGTGACGGCATTGCGGGCACGCTTTGGGTCGGCGAAATCGGTTTTGCCAGCCCAAGTCTGGATTGCACTGATGGCTTTGGTGGCTGAGGCCTTTTCGGCCTCGCTCACCGAACTACTCGCCACTTGCATCTGCAGCGCGCCTGCGCCCATGGCGATGTAGCCAGGCAGCTTGTTTTTGTACTCGGTTAATTTTGGTTCGATCTCTTTCATAATTGAATCGACCGCGTCGGGCGCGGTCAAACGCCCGAAAGACTCGGTGAACTGGCGGCGCTCATCCACAGTTACCGCTTCAGTTTTCATCTTGGCGAACTGCGTTTTCATTTCGTCTAACGCCACTTTGGTCGACACCAACTCAACCAAGTGCCGCACATCGTTTTGCTTCAGCGCGTCGGCATAGGCGTTCATTGCACCTGCAGCGGTTAACTTGCCTTGATTTTGCTGGGCGATGGCCTTTTCTGCGAGCGCAGAATTGCCAGCGCTGTCATCACAGGCCGAAAGCGTAAACACAGAAATGGTGACAGCGACGCACAACAATGCGCGCAGAGTGGAAGACAAAAACATAGTGATTCCTTAAATAAAAGCGGATGTTCTAAATTTGCATTAAAAATGCTTGAGCTTTTCGCTCAAGTCGGGGCGTGGCCGTTCCGAGGCGACCATGTCGCTGCTGCCGATATGGATAAATCCGCTAACGTTTTCATTTGCGCTCAAGCCTAGCGCAGCAGTAATCACCCCATCGTAAGCTGGCCATCCAGTCAGCCACTGGGCGCCGAAATTGGCGGCAAACGCGGCGTTTAGCAGCTGCATGCAGACTGCCGAGGCACTTGCGCTTTGCTCAGTTACTGGAATTTTGTGTCCTGGGCTCAGGCTGGCGATTACAACGACGATCACCGGTGCATGCAAAAAGCGCATCGCGTCTTTTTCTAGCGCTTCCGCCGCAACCTCGGGCTCCATGCTTTTGCGCCTAGCGACAATGATTTCGCTAAGCCGCTGCCGGGCATCGCCTTGCACAACGATAAAGCGCCAGGGCGCTAATTTTCCATGGTCAGGCACGCGCATCGCGCTTTGCAACAACGCCTGCAACTCAGTCGCACTCGGGCCCGGCGATTTAAGCAATCGCGATGGCGTTGACGAGCGGCTGTTGAGTAATACTGTCGCGTCCACTCCGTTCAAAACTTGTTCGCGGCGAAGTCGACTTTAGTCTTGTAACTTTCCACCGAAAGCGTCTTTTTCTTGAGTTTAGGAAACTCAATGGCTTCAGCGGCGATCATGTGATCGGGAATCGAGTCGAGCAAATGCCGCAGCAAATTTAAGCGGCCGCGCTTTTGATCGTTCATATCAACCACCGTCCAAGGTGCGACGGCGGTATGGGTTGCTTTAAACATCGCTTCACGTGCGGCGGTGTAGTCGTCGTATTTTTCCCGGCTGGTTAAATCGATAGGCGATATTTTCCAGCGCTTGAGCGGGTCTTCGATGCGTTCTTTGAAGCGTTTTTCCTGTTTTTCTTGATCGCAGGAAAGATAGTATTTGCGCAGCAGCACGCCTTCGCTCACCAGCATTTGCTCAAACACCGGCACGTCGTTCAAAAATTGCTGATATTGCGCGTCCGTACAAAAGCCCATCACCTTTTCCACGCCCGCGCGGTTGTACCAACTGCGGTCAAACAGCACGACTTCACCGGCAGCGGGCAAATACTGCACGTAACGTTGAAAATACCACTGCGTGCGTTCGCGTTCGGTCGGCTTGCTCAAGGCCACTACTTTGCAGCTGCGCGGATTCAAGCAGGTTGAAATGCTTTCAATCGCACCACCTTTACCCGCAGCATCGCGGCCTTCAAAAATCACCAGGACGCGTTTTGCTTCAGCACCGACCCACCGTGCCAGCTGATTCAGTTCAACTTGCAGCTCAGTCAATGCTGCATCGTAAACATCTCGATCCAGTTTCGTCGTTTTGCTGGCGGACGCAGATTTCGCGGCTTTCCCAACTTTTGCCGATACTTTTGCGGTCGTTTTTGCCATGGTCCGCCCCTAGACGTAGTCGAGCCAGCCAAAGCGGTCAGGCGTGGTGTGTTTGAACAAACCAAAAAAGCGTTCTTGTAACAACTTGGTAATCGGGCCTGGCTTGCCGTCTGCGACCTGTTTACGATCCACCGAACGCAATGGTGTAATTTCAGCGGCGGTGCCGGTCATGAACAACTCGTCGGCCAAGTAGAGCATTTCGCGTGGGATATTTTGCTCGATCACTTCGATGCCTTCTGCGCGCGCCAGCTTGATCGCCGACTCGCGCGTGATGCCGTGCAAAATGGAGGCGGCCATCGGTGGCGTATGAATAATGCCGTCTTTAACAATGAAGACGTTTTCACCCGCACCTTCACTGACAAAGCCATCCACGGTTAGCGCGATGCCTTCTTGAAAGCCCAGTCGTTTCGCTTCGCGCGAAATCAGAATGCTAGAAAGATAATTGCCGCCGGCTTTCGCAGTGACAGGCAATGTACCGGCTGCAGCGCGCCGCCATGTAGAAATACAGGCGTCGATGCCATCGGTCACGGCATCTGCGCCCAAATACGGGCCCCAAACCCACGCGGCAATCGCGCATTCCGTCGGATTGTCAGCGCCCAAACCAAAGCCCCCCGCGCCGCGCCAAGCGATTGGGCGGAGGTAAGCGGAGGTCAAATTATTCACCTTCAGCACTTCGCGGCAAGCGGCATTAATCTCGGCTGGGCTAAAGCCAATATCCAAGTCATACATGCGCGCCGAATTGAAAAAGCGTTTGGTATGTTCGCCTAAGCGAAAAATAGCCGGGCCTTTCGGCGTTTCATAGCTACGAATGCCTTCAAATACGCTAGAACCGTAGTGCAGCGCGTGCGACATGACGTGCACATTCGCTTCCGCCCAGGGCACAATTTTGCCTTTAAACCAAATTTTCTCTGGAAAATTGCTCATAGCAGCGCGTCCTTGTTTGCATAGAAAAGAGCGCGATCATAGCGTTTGGGGGGCGTGATGGCGAGCCGTTTTGTTAATGCCGCACTGGTTCAGCACGGTGAGCACACAAATTTTAGGCGTATCGCTAGGCCGCAGTTTCAGCTTGCCACGCACTCAGCGAAAGGTGCGGTGTGCGTTGCATGTTAAGCTGCAAGGCCTGACGCAGTCTGATATCGAGGCTATGGTTGCTTTAACTAACCCGGAAAGTTTTGCGATAGCCCCACCGCAAACGAGCGCTACGCATCCTGTTAGGCCAGGGCTTGCGCTTGGATCAGCGGCAAACTCTGGTAAAAAAAGCCCCTTTGCCGATGCACAGTTGATCTATCTTGCCCATTGGCTGACCCGCGCTGGGCCAAGTTCAGCGGCTCTCATCAACACCGCAGCGCAATCGCGCGTTGATTTAAATCCGCACCAAGTGGATGCGGCACTGTTCGCGCTGCGCGCCACCGAACGCAGCAGCGTTTTTGCCAAAGGCGTGCTGCTTGCCGATGAAGTAGGGCTTGGCAAGACGATTGAAGCGGGTTTGGTACTGGCACAACACTGGGCGGCAAAGAAAAGGCGGCTTTTACTTGTCGTGCCAGCAAGCCTGCGTAAACAGTGGCAACAAGAATTGGCGGATAAGTTTTTGCTGCACGCCGACATCATCGACGGACAATCAACTCGCGGCAGTGACTGCGTATTTGTGCGTGAAAGCGTCGTTATCGTTGGCTACGAATTCGCCAGCAAACGTCACGAGGAAATTGCCCGCGTTGACTGGCATTTGGTGGTTTTCGATGAAGCACACCGATTGCGCAATTTGCATAAAGATCGATTGCATGCGACTAATTTATTGACCGCATTGGGATCGCGGCGAAAAATCTTACTCACTGCCACGCCCTTTCAAAACTCGCTGTCCGAGCTTTGGTCCTTAGTGCATTTCTTGGATCAAGACTATTTGGGCGATTTGGCCTCGTTTGAGCTGCAATATCGCAGCAAAGATAGCAATGACGCGCGTCTGCGCGAGCTTTCCCAGCGCCTTGCGCCAATTTGCCAGCGCACCTTACGTCGCCAAGTCGCCGAAGATGGCCAGATTAGCTTCACCCGGCGCTATGCGATTACGCTCGATTTTTCGCCAAGTGCCGATGAAGTAGCGCTTTACAATCAGGTATCCGAATGGTTACTCGACCCGGAAAGCGTCGCTTTTAGCAAGAATTCGCGGCATTTGGTCACGATGGTGATCCGCAAGATTTTGGCGTCGAGCAGTTTTGCGATTTCAGCGACGTTAGAAAAGGTTATTGAACGGTTAGAAAGTGAGCAGAGTTTCAATATTGACGACGCTTTGGCGCAAGAAACCACGTTTGATCAAGACTTTGATGCGGATAAGGCGGGTGCCGCTAAAGCGATTAAAGAAAAACTGCTGGCCGAGTTAGCGACGGTAAAAAGCTATCGCGCTTTGGCGGCGCGAATCACCAGCAATGCCAAAGGTGATGCGCTGCTGACTGCGTTGAAGCGGGCGTTCGAGAGCAATCAAAATTTGGCAGGATCGGCACGAAAAGCGGTTATTTTTACCGAATCCGTGCGTACCCAGAGTTACCTTAAAACTCTCTTGGAATCAAACGGTTACGCTGGGCGCGTGGTGTTGCTCAATGGCAGTAACGCCGATGAATCATCAAAACGCACGTATCTTGCGTGGCTAGCCAAAAATCGTGACACCGCGAATGTTTCCAACAGCAAATCAGCTGACATGAAAGCAGCGATTGTCGCTGCCTTTCGCGATGACGCGGAAATAATGATTGCCACCGAATCGGGCGCCGAAGGCATCAATTTACAGTTTTGCCAAATCCTGGTGAATTTTGATTTGCCCTGGAACCCGCAACGAATTGAGCAGCGCATCGGCCGCGTGCATCGCTACGGGCAAAAATGCGATGTGATCGTGGTGAACTTCGTCAACACGCAAAACCAAGTGGATCGGCAAGTGCACGATCTATTGCGCGACAAACTGAAATTATTCGACGGCGTTTTTGGTGCTAGCGACGAAGTCTTAGGTGCGCTCGAAAACGGCATCGATTTGGAATTTGAGATCAATAAAATTCTGGAACAGCGGCGCGGCGAAGACGAAATTGCCATTGGCTTTGCCGAGCTACGTGCCAAGTTAGACGATGTGCTGCGCGTGACTGAAGCGCAAACGCGCGAAAAAGTGCTAGCGAATTTTGATACGGACGTGCTGGAGCGCTTGAGCGACACGCGGCTGCGAACACGGCTTGGCTTGAGCGAGCGCCAGCGCCACTGGATGGCGTTCGCGCGCGGTGCACTGAATGCTGTAATCGAACCACAGGCCATTGCGATTGACGGGCATCGCTACGCCATGGATTGGCAGGTGGCTAACCAAGAAAATATAGCGCTGGTACACGCCGATTTAGCACCGTTTCAAGGCGCGTTGGCGCATTGGTTGACGCAATCTGTGCCTGCACAAGGTCAAACGCAACGTTTATTCATGCGTTACCACGCGCTTGGGCAAAACCTGTCTGATGTCGAAGCGTTGATTGGTGCAAGCGGCGTGCTGCACTGCTGCAAAGTCATCGCGCATTCAATGGATGCCGGTGAATATCTAGTAGTTAGCGCCTGCACCGCCGATGGCGCTGCTTTGGATACGGATACCGCACGGCGTTTATTGTTGGTGCCAGCTGCGGCAGGGGTAGCAACAGGGCTTTCGGTTGCGTCGGCGCTAGCGCAGTCGAAAATCGAATTGGCACGGCTTGACAGTTCGCTTGACCAACAAAATCAGCGCTGGTTTGATCAAGAAAGTGAGCGCTTAGAGCGTTGGGGCGATGATCAAAACGCCGCCTTGCAAGTGAAAGTGAAAGACCTAGATCGCGAGATCAAAGATCGCCGCAAAGCCATGCGCGCGGTGGATGACTTTAAGCACCGCGTGGAGATTAAACGCGAGCTTGCAACATTGGAAACACGCCGCGATGCAGTCTTGGCCGAGTTCTACCAAAGTAAAAAGAAAATTAGCGACGATATTGAACGCTTGATTGAACAAGCCGAACAGCAGCTCAGCAAAAGCCATGAAGTGCTCCCGCTGTTTACCCTCGAATGGGAGCTGCACGCATGAGCACAGACCGCCGCGCACTGATTACTCGCGAAGTGCTGGCTGCCATTCGCCTCGGTGAGGATTCCGGCTATGACTTCAAAGCGGTTTACGCGAAACCCGGGCGCGCCTTTGAACGTGTGGATTCGGTTGCAGACGATATCGCTGCATTCGCCAACAGCCGTGGTGGGCGATTGGTGTTGGGTGTTGATGATCGTCCGCGCACCGTAAGTGGAATTGACGCCGGCCAGATAGACGATTTGGAAAACGCGATACGCGATGTTGCGATGAACAAGATCTCGCCGGTTGCCTGGATCGAAACTTATCGCATTGAAGTGCCCAACAATCAGGGCGAAGCGAAGTTACTGCTGGTGGTTGACGTGCCGAAATCGCTTGAAGTACATCGCTCGCCGGGTGGCTATCGCCGCCGCTTTGGTGCCAGCCAGCGTGCGATGAGCACGGAAGAACTGTTTCGCCTCATGCAATCGCGCACCCAGGCGCGCAGCATTGGCTTTGACGAATTGCCGGTGCCGCGCACCACGGAAGCCGACTTAGATATCACACTCGCTGCACGTTTTGCTGCGAATGGCATGGGTGACGCGGCAAGTTGGCGCAAACTGCATTTGCTGACCGAAGACGACGACCACACCGTACGCTTGTCGGTCGCCGCGAGCCTGACGGCTACCCTTGATCCGCAAGCCTATTTCCCCAGTGCCTACATTCAATGCGTACACTATCCAGAAAGTGAGCGCAGCGAAGGCGGGCAGCTGGATGCTTTCGATGCTTTTGGCACGCTAGACAGCCAAATCGATCAAGCGGTGAATTGGCTGCAAAGACGCATCAGCACACCGGCGCAAAAACAGCCTTGGCGCACCGAACAGCCCGAATATGACAACTTGGCGCTGTTCGAGGCGATTGTGAATGCCGTGGTGCATCGGGACTACTCGATTCGCGGCAGCCGTATTCGGTTACATCTGTTTCCAGATCGTTTGGAACTTTACGTTCCCGGCGCGCTGGCCAATACGCTGACCGTTGATGCACTCGATGCCCGCCAATACGTGCGCAATGATTTGATCGCCTCACTTTTGGGCCGCGTCACCGTGCGCGATGCGCGCAACTTTGGCGTGCGCCGCTATTTGGAACGCCGGGGCGATGGCGTACCGATGATTCTAGCGCGCAGCCTTGCTTTGTCCGGCCAGCGCCCGCGCTATGAAATGGTGGCGGAAGAGGAGTTGCGGTTGACGATCTTTGGGGCGTTCGGCAAGGACCGAAAATGACAAAAAACGTGGTAACACCAAGCGAACTGACTGCGGCACCCACAGGTCAGTTTTTGATCTACCGGGATGGTGCGAACGATCTGCGCGTGCGCTTAGACGGCGAAACCATCTGGCTTACGCAAAAACAAATTGCTGAGCTGTATCAAGTCAGCCCCAAAACCGTTAGCGAGCATCTGCGCAACGTGGTCGCCGAGGAAGAATTGCAACCTGAACGAACCATCCGGAAATTCCGGATGGTTCGTTCAGAAACCCAAAGGCAGGTCGCGCGAACGCTTGACCATTACAGTTTGGATATGGTTTTGGCGGTTGGCTATCGCGTGCGGTCGCATCGCGGGACGGCTTTCAGACAATGGGCGACCGCGCAACTAGGCGATTTGTTGACCAAAGGCTTTGTGCTGGACGACCAGCGGCTCAAAGATGGCCACACAATTGGACAAAGCTACTTTGATGAATTGCTTGAACGCATTCAGGGTATTCGCGCCTCTGAACGCATGTTCTACGACAAGATCAAGGAAGTTTTCACCACCAGCATTGATTACGACGCCAGTGATCGCACTAGCCAGCAGTTTTTTGCAACTGTGCAAAACAAGCTACATTGGGCCGCGCACGGGCATACGGCGGCCCAAGTTTTGGTTGAACGTATTGATGCTAGCAAACCGAATATGGGGTTAACGGGATGGAAAATGCGCCCTCTGGTCCGATTCGCAAGACAGACATTAACGTTGGCAAAAACGTATTAAGTCACGAAGAAATCTTAGAGCTCAATCGCATTGTGACGAGGTACTTGGATTTTACTGGGTGATTAGTTCGGCCTATAACGCCGAAATGTTGGCTGAGGCGATGTGCAAGCACTTAGGCTTTGACTACCAGTCGACACCCGAACACTGGTGGATGATGGGTCGATCAACCGAGTGGGATTATTTGTGCGTGACCACGTATTCCCCGCTTAGACCATATCGAAAATTGCATTAACTCAGTAAGGAGCTTAATTGCTCATATGCAGTATTTGCGAGGTAATGCTTTGGCTCGGCCGCAAGATAAAATGAAAAGGCGCTTTTTGGAAGCTCACTACAAGGCTTTCGTTAAAATTAGAAATACTTTGGAACACATGAGTGAGGTGATTTATAATAATAGGATGCCTATCCAATTATCGTGCCTCCTGAAGGAGATAATCATTAGTTCAGCTCCCTTGCTTAATTTAATGATACAGCCGCATTGCCCGCCGTCATGGTCGCTATAGATTAATATATTTTGGAAAAATATGACGAGAGTCATGAGCGCAAGCACAATTAGTCATCGTTTTCCCTCACAGAAGTGGGACGTCAGCTTTCGTCAAATGGATGACCTCTATGCTGATTTTGAGGCGCTTGGACTTGGTAAGTTGGGGGCATCTAGAATTGGTGAATATAGAAAAGCATATCAATGGTTTGAGTCGATCCAAGGAAAGGACAAATCTCACCTTGACTTAGTAAAAATGGAGAAATTGCTCCATACATTGGTAGAATTCCAAGAATTACGCACGATAGTGGCGGCGGCACGTGGCGCAATAGATAAAGCACATTGGCATGCTCAACTCAAGACGCTCATTTCTGGACATCCATTTCCTGATTGTACTTCCCAGCAATCTTCAGCTCGAGATTTCCAATTTGAGTGTTATCTGGGTGCGGTATGTGCACTCAGCGGGTATAAGGTTCGGTTTGATGAGCCCGACGTCGTAGTCGAAGATGGATCATGCATCTTCGGACTTGCAGCAAAGCGCCCGAGGAATTTGAGAAAGATTGAGGCCAACTGTCGCAAAGCTGTTCACCAGATCGAGTGCTCAGGACGCTCAGGCTTAGTCGCCTTGGATTTGTCATTGTCCCTGTACCCAAAAAAGTGCATCAATACAAACGACGTTACCGGTGCCGTCGCATTGCTCGAAGCTGCCACACAAAATTTCGCTCAGCAAAACCTCACCTGGCTTACTAAAGTGTGCCAAAGCCACCACTCGTTTGGAGTGCTATTGACGATTCACCTTCCGGTGTTGATTTTTGACAGCCCGGTTCCGCGACTGGCCACATCGAAACGATGGGAAGTAATGCTTTTGTGCAGCCCTACCGATTCTCGCGTCAAATGGGGACTTGAATTTGCTAGTCGCTGTGAACTAGGCCTATTTGGTCCTCGATCCCCCAACGAATTGGAAGAGTTCAATTCATAGCTTGTATCTACGAGCGTCCAAGTCAGTATGGTTCTTGGAAGCCTTTGGTGCCGACATCTTTTTCGACGATCAGAGTAAAAATGTCGCCTCAGCGCGTGCCAAAAAAGTTGCCAGCGCGCATGTGCCGCATGGGGTAGCTAATTCGCGGTGAGCTAGCGCTGACAGAGTTCGACCAAGGCGTCCTCAAGCTTGGGGTAGCGGAAGCTAAATCCCTGATCGAGCGAGGTTTTGCAGCGGATTTCCGCGCCTTCGAGCAACAGCGGCGCGCGCTCGCCCCGCGCGACACGCATCTGTGGCTCGGGAATGCGAAAAATACTCGGCCGACGCACGGCTCGCGCTATGGCACCGATAAAATCGCGGTAGTTTGGTGCGTGCGGTGCCACCACATTGATCGCTCCGCGCCATCCAGATTCAGCGCTCCCGGTCAGCCAAGACATTTTGGTTGAAAGCCTGCTAACCGGTGGCCGGGAATTCCTAACGCCGCTGGGAACCCTAAAACAATACGAGCGCCCGGAGACTTATTTAGTCGATCAACTGATTCAACGCGATGAAATCGACTATGACCCACACGCGGATTTGCTGGAGAATTTAAGCGGCCAAGTGATCGCCGAACTGCGCCGGTACCTCACAAATGAAGATGAAGTCCGCAATGTCGCCATGCACCATCGCCGAACCTTGGCCGACCTCATCTGGCTGCAAATGCGTGAGCACAAGGTTGAAGACGAGGTTGAGTATATTCCCAGCATCGTCAAGGCCTACACCGTCCTGCGTGCGCAAACTCTGAATAGTGGCGATGGTCAGCTGCATCCATTTAGTCAGGACCCGCCAGCCGGTGTGCCCATTCGCAGACTGGTTTTCACCGGCTTTGAAAAATGCTGCTTCAACGCGCAGAAGTTCGATTCCTTTGAGGGCGAGTTTCAGCTGGCGCGGCTATTGGAGCGTGATCCAGACGTGTTGAAATGGCTGAAGCCCGCGCACGGGCAATTTCGCATTATTTATGATGGCGGCAGAAACTATCACCCTGACTTTGTCGTGGAAACCCACACCGAACGCTTTGTCGTGGAGCTGAAGCGGGCAGACTGGGCAGAGGACGAACCGGTGCGGCGCAAAGCAAAAGCGGCGGCGCTGTGGTGTCATCATGCATCGCAACTGGTGACGGCAAAACCGTTTAGCTATTTGCTGATCCCGCATCAGGGGTTTGGCCCGCAGTACACATTTGAAACACTGAGAGCGCAGTATGTGCAGAAAACCTAGCCCGGTGCTTTGACCTAGCTTTTAGAACTAAGCCGCCTTACTCGACCCATAGCCACGCAAACGCTTATACCTTCGTTCGGCGCGTTCGGCGTCTGAAAAGCTACCCAACACCTTCAGTTGCGACAATAACGCGGCTTTAAGCGTGGCGGCAATAACTTCGACGTTGCGGTGCGCGCCGCCGAGCGGTTCGGGCACGATTTCGTCGATTAAGCCCAAGGCTTTTAAACGCCCAGAGGTGATGCCCATCGCTTCAGCCGCGTCGCGCGCGTGTTCGGCGCTTTTCCACAAAATTGAGGCGCAGCCTTCTGGCGAAATAACGGAATAGGTGGCGTATTGCAGCATTAAGGTGACGTCACTGACGCCAATCGCAAGCGCGCCGCCGGAGCCACCTTCGCCGATCACGGTGGCAATAATGGGTACGTTGAGTTCGCTGAGCGTCAGCAAATTGCGCGCAATCGCTTCCGATTGATTGCGCTCTTCCGCGCCAATGCCGGGATAAGCGCCGGGCGTGTCAATTAGGGTAATCAGCGGCAAATGAAAGCGCTCGGCCATTTGCATTAAGCGCAGTGCTTTGCGATAGCCCTCAGGGCGCGGCATGGCAAAGTTGCGCTTGACCTTTTGCTTGGTGTCGCGGCCTTTTTGCTGGCCCAAAACCACCACAGCATGGCCATCGATACGTGCTAAACCGCCGACGATGGCGGGATCGTCAGAAAAGCTGCGATCCCCGGCCAGCTCGTGAAATTCGCTAAAAATCAGCGGAATTAGATCGAGCGCATGCGGCCGTAATGGGTGGCGGGACAGCTGTGCGGTTTGCCACGCCGTTAAATTTGCGAAGATTTCTTTGGTTTTCTGCGCGATTTTCTGTTGCAAGCCACGAATTTCAGCCTCGATATTGATGGCACTATCCAGGGCGTTCGCGCGCAGTTCGACGATTTTAGCCTCTAACTCGGCAATGGGCTGTTCAAAGTCAAGAAAATTGGGATTCATGGGCGGAAACTCAAAAAGCAGATTCACGCATCGTAGACGGCGGCGCACGGATGTCAATTAAATTACGTGAAAAATTCGTTCAAAATATTTACAATTGCCGTGCTATTCTGAATCAAATCGCTACCGAATCAAATTTTCGATGGAGTTTGGCTAGATTTTACGACTCATCAGATGCGGTATAGAAAAGCTCGGTTTGCCGCAATGCAACTTTCGGCTTCTCACTATTCATTTTTTACTACTCTCAAGGAGCCACCCATGTTGACATCCCTCGTACTCGCCTCGGCGCTAACACTCGCCGCTAATAACAGCCAAATGCGTTCCATCGAAGCGATGGTACACATTGATAAAAGCGGCAAAGTGCAGCAGTTGGACTGGTTGCACCCCGAGCAAGTCAGCGACGCAATCGACGCTTTCCTGAAGCCCACCGTGCTTGCCGTCGAGTTTGAGCCTGCGCAGAAAAATGGCTTAGCCACCGACACTAAGGTATTACTAAATGTCGTCGTCGAAGCCGTTGAACGCGCGGATGGCCGCAGTCATCTAAGGTTTGTGACGGTAGAAAAAGCAGGGCCGCGAATGGTGCGCGCGCCGAGGGCCCAATACCCTGAAGAAATGTTGATGCGTGGCACCAGCGCCTATGTAATGTTGAGCCTGGAAATTGGAGCAGATGGGCTGCCGATTGAAGAGTCAATAGCACTTGCCAGCGATGCATCTCTGAAAGATGCCGCAAAGGTGAGGCAATTTTTCCGCAGTGCAAAACAGTCTTTGCGCAAAGCGCGCTTTGAACCCCTCGAAGATGTCGGCGGCGTAAAAATTGGCGGCGTATTCAACGTACCCTTTGTGTTTTGCATCAACAACTGCGATGCGATCAATGCTGAGGTTGCCAAATTGCGTGCCACACAGGTCCTGCTACCCAGTCCGCACAGCGACGTGAAATTTGCCAGTATCAAGCAAAACACCCCACCCAAGGCTGCTTCTGGCAGCTAGCGCGTGCTGATGGCTTTGGAAGAAAATTTTGACGACACTTAAAAATTTGTTAACGCGCCGCGCCACATGAACAGCCTTGCGCGCTTAGGTTGTAGACTTCGCCCTCCAGTGCGAGCCTAATCGGCTAACTAAAATTTAAGGGCAGCCGCTTATGTCGGACGAAATCACGATTACCTTCAACGACTTAGGCCTGCCCGACACCCTGTTGGCATCGCTGTTATCGGTGGGCTACGAAACCCCCACGCCGATTCAAGCCGCAACCATTCCACCGTTACTGGAAGGGCGCGACGTTTTAGGCACCGCACAAACCGGTACGGGCAAAACCGCTGCGTTCGCGCTGCCCATTTTGGCGCATATCGATTTAAGCGCACGCGCCACTCACAACCCGCAGGCGCTGGTGCTGGCACCGACGCGTGAACTGGCGATTCAAGTCGCTGAAGCCTTCCAACGCTACGCCAGCCATATTCCTGGCTTCCACGTGCTGCCCATTTACGGCGGCCAAAGCTATACGCCGCAATTGCGCGGCCTACAGCGCGGTGCACACGTCGTTGTCGGCACGCCAGGCCGGGTGATTGACCACATGGAAAAAGGCTCGCTCGATCTGAGCCATATCAAAACATTGGTTTTGGATGAAGCCGATGAAATGTTGCGCATGGGTTTTGTTGATGACGTTGAAGCCGTACTAAAACGCATCCCTAACGAACGCCGCATTGCGCTATTTTCCGCCACCATGCCACGCCCGATTGCGCGCATTGCCGAAACCTATCTGCGCAATCCGGTGCGCGTCGCGATTGAGTCCAAAACCACTACGCCCGGCACCGTGCGCCAACGCTATTGGCAAGTTAGCGGCATGCATAAGCTGGATGCACTGACACGAATTTTAGAAGTCGAGCCGTTTGAGGCGATGATCGTGTTCAGCCGCACTAAAATGGGCACGGAAGAATTGGCGCAGAAATTGGAAGCGCGTGGTTTTGCCGCCGCCGCGATCAATGGCGACGTGCAGCAAGCGGTGCGTGAACGCACGATTGGCAAGTTGAAAGATGGCTCCATCGATATTTTGGTCGCCACCGATGTCGCCGCGCGCGGGTTGGATGTAGAACGCATCAGCCATGTCATCAACTTTGATATCCCAGTCGACACCGAATCCTACGTACACCGCATCGGCCGCACTGGCCGTGCTGGCCGCGCCGGTGATGCGATTTTGTTTGTGACGCCGCGCGAACGGCATTTATTGCGCGCGATTGAGCGCGCGACGCGTCAGCCAATTGAAGAAATGACTTTGCCTAGCGTTGGCGATGTTAATGATGTTCGCATTGCACGCTTCAAAGAACGCATCGTCGAAACTTTGGCGGAAGGCGGGCTGGATACCTATCGGCAAATGATTGAAAGTTTTGAAACCGAAAAAAATGTGCCAGCGGTCGAGATAGCCGCAGCATTGGCGAAAATGGTGCAGGGTAAAAAGCCACTGTTGCTCAAGCCCGAACGTGAAGGCGGTGCCGCGTGGGGTGGTGATGCAGCACCTGCACGTCCAGCACGCAGCGAAAAATCTGAGCGCCCCGTGCGTGAGCGCGCGCCCCGTGAATTTGATGCCCCGCGTGCTGCCCCACGCGCACCGCGCGAATTTGATGCCCCGCGTGCAGCGCGTGAGTTTGATGCCCCACGTGCGCCACGTGAGTTTGATGCCCCGCGCGCAGCGCGTGAGTTTGATGATGGCGTGCCTAGTTTGCGCCCACGCGTAAAAAGCTCCATTGAAGATCGCTTCGCCCAATATGACGGCGCGCCACAAGTTGATGACGCCGAACCCGCGCGCGAACGTCCGCGCAGATCAGCACAGCGCGATGACGGCAAACAAACCTATAAAGTCGCGGTCGGCCATACGCATCAGGTTAAACCGGGCAATATTGTGGGCGCGATCGCCAATGAAGCGGGCCTAGACAGCGCCCACATTGGGCGCATTGAGATTTTCGATGACTACACCTTGGTAGATTTGCCCGCTGGCATGCCCGCCGAAACCTTTCAGCTGCTGAAGAAAGTGCGCGTTGCGCAACAAATGCTGATGATTGAACCCTGGGATGGCAAGCAGTCTGCACCGGCACGCCGCAGCTTTGACGAGGCCAGCGACCGTGGCGGCGAACGCCCAGAAAAATCACATTTTGATGCACCACGATTCGCCAAAACCCCGTTCGGTGCCGCCCGCGACGCCGGTTTTAAAAAGCCCGGCTTTGCCCGGCCGGATGATGGCTTCAAGCCGCGTTTCAAAAGCGACGTCGATGCGCCTAGAAAGTCTTTTGCTGACAAGCCAAGCTTTGGCGACAAGCCCAGCTTCGACAAACCAAGCTATGGCAAAGCCAGCTACGGCAAACCCGCATTTGGCAAGCCAAGTTTTGATCGCGCCGGGCCCAGTTCAGACCGCCCTAGCTTCGCTAAGCCGGGCTTTAAGAAGGCTGACGCCAGCGACCGCCCAGCACGCGCTGGTTTCAATAAGTCCGGCCCCGGCGGTTTTGACAAGCCACGCGGCCCCGAAGGCGGTTTCGCGCCGCCGGGTAAGCGTAAGTTTGGCGCAAATCCATTTAAGAAATAGCTTTGCCGTAGTTGAAGTAAAAAAAACCCGGCGCTAACAGCACCGGGTTTTTCTTTTATGCGTTCCGACTTAAATCAATCAACTAAAACGAATACACCAAATTCGTGGTGAACAAGCGATCGGTCTTGCTTACTGAACTTGAAACATCCGAGTTGCGGCGCACTTGAAAGCCGACTTTGACGGCGAAAGCGTCCGACATGTTTACCGCGACGCCCAAATCGTTTTGCATGAATTTATTGTCCGAGCCTGCTTCGATCAAGAACGTGTCGTATAGGACAGTGTTGTCGGTCAGCTTGTGACTAAAGTCCATTTTGCCACGCACGATAGCATCGCCTTGTTTATCGAATTGGTTTCGAACAAATGGGAACGGTGGTGTGGCACCGGCAGTCTGAAGCTGCTCGAATTCGTCTTGCCTTTGTGATCGGCGATAACCGGCACCAATTTCAAACAACAGGTTTGTGACTTCTTCTTTGATCACATTGTAGCCAAAGCCGAGGCCAGCCACTGTTTGATTGTCATACGCACCAAACTCATCATTTTCATAGCGCAAGTTACCAAATACATAAGAGCGCTCAGAAAGCTTATAGCCCGAGGTCCACGCTGCTTCGTAGCGCTGCGCCACTTTGAAGTTGCCTGTTTGCGTATTTTGGAGCAAAAACGGACTACCTGGGGTGACTGGAGTGAATCTAGAGCGAGTGGTTGGGCCTTTAGCCTGCAAAATAGCAAAGCCGAACTCATGCTTCCAGGCCTCCGTTTCTTTGGTCAAACCCAATTTGCCGTTGATGTTTTGCGTGTCGGTATTGCCGCCGGTAATGGCTAAGCCAAATTCGCCGACGCCTTTCCATTCCCCTGCGTGTGCGGTACAGGCTAAGACCAATGCGGCGCTCAGGATTAGATTTTTCATGAAGTTCTCAATCGCGGCACGTGGCCGCATAGAATTATTATTAGGTAAATAACCAGTAAAAAAGCAGATTCAAACTGCGCGCCCAGTTTTGCCAGCTCAGACTGAACAAGTAGTGAAATTTTGCCTTGCCATTAGTCATGCGATTTATCTACAGCGCACGCGCGCTTAACACCGAGCGTGCATTAATTGCACGGTTTAGCCGCTAAAAACCTTGTAAGTTCAACGCATTTGGCTTCACGTTCGGCATTTTTAAAAAATAAACCAAATTGCAATATTTTGCGAATTAGCTCGATTTTGCTTAAGTCGTCGGAAAATTGGCCATTGAAAACGCAACGCGCTCAGCGGCGTCTTTGGAAAGCTCGGTCAATGCTTCAATTTTTTTCAAACGATGCCCTAAGCCATTGCCGTTTGCCATTTGGATTGCCAAGCCGGGGCGCGCATTGAGCTCCAAAATCATTGGCCCTAAATCCCGGTCCAGCACAATATCGACGCCCACATAGCCCAAACCGCTCAGTTCCGAGGACTCGGCGGCGATCATCATCAGCTCATGCCAGCGGGGGATCTGCAGGTTAATAATGCTTTGATCGGTGTCGGGGTGTTCGGTAATCGGCTGCCCCGACCAGACGCCGCGTTTGGTGGTGCCGGTGGGTAAATCAATGCCAACACCAATTGCGCCTTGATGCAAATTGGCCTTGCCATCGGATTGACGTGTCGGTAGGCGAATCATGCCCATCACCGGATAGCCTTTGAACACAATAATGCGGATGTCTGGCACGCCTTTATAGCTAACGTGATCGAAAATCGGGTCAAACTGCACGCAATATTCGACTAATACATGATCCGGCTGACCGCCTAAGGAATACAGGCCACTCAATGCGTTTGAGATGTGGTGATTGAAGTCTTCACGATCAATATAAGCACCCGAACTCTTTTGATAGCGCTCGCCGCGCCGCCCGGTAATCACCAAAATGCCATCACCACCCGAACCGTGCGCGGGTTTGACCACAAACTGTTCTTTATCCTTGATTTTTGCGTGCACTTCCGCAATTTCGTGTTCTTCACGTACCAATGCATAGAGCTCAGGCACGGGCAAACCTTTTGCCATCGCCATTTGTTTGGTGATCAATTTGTCGTCGACACGCGGGTAATATTTACGCTCGTTGTACATCAAAATATAGTCGGCATTGCGCTGGTTTAAGCCAACTAGGCCGATTTCTTTAAGGCGTTTTGCGGTGCGGAATAGGCCTGCAATCATGGGATTTGTTCCAAAATTTCTTTGAGTTGTTGCGTTAATTCGGTAATTTCTGGACAGCGGGTTTTGACGGTGTTCCAGTTTTTTAGGACGGTGCGCATGAGTTCTTTCCTTCCGCCACCCACGGATTCATCAATGCCTTGGCTGCGTCTAAATGGCTCAAAGACATCTTCTTTTAGGCGATGGTGTTTGCGTACATCTTCCCAAATCCCAAAATTTTGTGTCTGAGCGAATCCTGCCAAAAGCCACGCCTCAATTTCTGGATGAATCGCAATACTCGCTAACTTGACGCCCGTTTTTGCAACTTTTTCACGCAGGTACGGTATGTCCCGAACGCAATCGGCATCTTGCAAAAAAATCCAAATCGAGTGTGATCGGCGATAGTCCTCAAGATCCGTTGATACTATTTCATAGGCTTGGTGATGTCCCATCACACGCGGGTATTCTAACGGCGAAACGCGCGCATTCGGTTTTCCTAAATCTCGAAAGATGCGCTCCACAATCGGAATGGCAATAAATTTGTCGAGATGCGAATCCTCAAGTACGACCAATACGTTTAGACTCACTGCGTTTGTTCCAGGAAGCCCGTTGCGAAAAGTTCGTCGATCCGGCCGTGCTTCAGTGCATCCATTGCAAATGGATGCTCGTCCAAGCTTTTTACACAGCTTGCGCCGGCATCATCGCGATAAAACCATTGCACCGCAGAAAGCTCGGCTACACTTAACCAGCTTAATAGCCATGGAGCGTGTGTCGTCACAATCACCTGAACGCCGTTACGAGTGAAAGTCCTTAGCAGATCGACCAACAGCGCCATTCGTGCTGGATGCATGCCGTTTTCGATTTCTTCGATGCAAATTAGTTTGGGCTTGATAGGTTGAAATAGCGCCGCGACTAAAGCCGCAAATCGCAGCGTTCCATCCGAAAGTGCCGGCGCGGCCATCCATCCGCGATTTTTCTCTACCAAACCAAACATTAAATCGTTTGCAGCGCCAGGGCGCACTTCAACATCGACAATCTGTTCGGGGCGAAGCTCACTAAGCCAGTCTAAATACCCTGTTTTGGTACTTTCGTTTTGACAAAGTTTCGCTACAACGCCAGCAAAACCAGTGCCATCCACATCCATTTGGACAGAATTTACTTGCCGTTCGTATTGACGCAATCGACTGGGAACTAGATTTAGGAAGTTGGTATTTTTTAGCTGCGTTAGTGACCCGCCTAATCTTTCAACAATCAAATCGTTGAATGAGCAGTAAAAACTTTCTTGATCCGAAAAAGTGATTTTCAGTGTGAATGGCTTTGGATCGATCAAGAACGACCTATCATCCGCAAGTACATCAAATGGATCTTCGTTTTGACTGTGACTCATGCGATTGAGTATTTGCATCGCGTCCAAAAAATTACTCTTACCACTGCCATTCGCGCCAATCAGCACCGTCAGCGGCGCTAGCTTCACTGTGGCATCGGCGAAGCTTTTAAAGCCCTGCAAACGTACTGACGTCAGCATCGTTACTTCGCCAAACTCTTAAAGCGTCTAAGCTCCATCAAGCGATAGCCCGAGTAGCGCCCAACCAATAAGGTAAGCGCAAATAGCACCAGCAGCAGTTCCGGAAAGACGAAGAACAAATGTTTGAGTGGCTCCCAGCTCATCACCACGTAGGCTAAACACGCCGTCGCCAGCGAACCAAAACCCTGTTGCATGGCAAAAACCGGACCGCGTTCGTCCCAGGCGACGCACATGCGCTCAATCGTCATCGCCATAATCACGATGGGGAATAGCGCCACGCTCATGCCCACGTCATAGCCCAGTCGGTTGCTTAAAATCGACACGAACGCCATCAGCATCACCACCAAAATCAGCACCGCCGTCAAACGCGGCACCAGCAGCAGGCGGATTTTTTCCATAAAAAACCGCACCAACAGGCCTAAACCTACGATCGTGATAAACAAAATCACACCGCTGAGCAGTTTGGTTTTATCAAACGCGAGCGCAATCAGCACGGGCATAAACGTGCCGAAGGTTTTAATGCCGATCACGTTGCGCAGCAGCAACATAATGAAGGCACCGACTGGCACCATCAGCAGCAAACGATAGTTCGCCTGCACGCTTGCGGGCAGGGAAAGCAGCGAGTAATTCAGCAGCCGGCCATCGCGCACGTCGGTGCGGCGTTGCGCTACGGTTAGCGCGTCCGATAAATCCGGAAGTGCGGCAAATTCGACATTGGCATCTGGGTCGGCGGACACGCTTAAGATTGCCTTGTCAGATTTACTCCACAGAAAAAAATCTTCCGGCAGGCCGCGATCACCGTTTTCTAGATTGATCGTGATCCATTCTGCGCCGTCATGCACCTGCAAAAACGGCGTCAAGGTTTTGCTGGGTTCTTCATCTGCAAGCGAAAAACCTTGCGCCACGCGGGCGCTGATATCGCGGATGCTCAATGCCGAGGCGAAAAAGCGCGCACGTTCTATCGGCGTGTTTCGGTCCAGCATTAAAATTTGCGCTTCATCACCTAGATCTTCACCGGCGAAGCGTCGGACAAAATCGCGCGCAAAGCCAATTGAATCAGCCGAGCCTTTTTGTACGCGCTCAAATATCGTGTCCAGCGCCGCACGTGCGGTTTCGTCAAGCACGGGTGCGGCGGCCATTTTCGCTTTCGATTTGTCAGGCGGAATGTTCTGGTTGTCGCGAATCACGTCGGCGCGGTAGTAAAGCGCTTGCCGACGCTTTACGCTGGTACTGGTGGTCCACTCCGAAACGCGGCCCGCGTCGCTGCCATAGTCGTGCGCGTACTCACGTGAAATCAAGTTTTCGCCCACGATCGCGAAGCCTGGGGTCTCGCCTTTCGCCATGCTCGGCACACGCAATGTGATGGTATTGGGGCCGCCATCGCTTTGCACTTCCACGCGCGCTTCCACGGTCCAAACCTGCACTTGCTGATTCGGTGCCAGTGGAAATTTCAGCACGCGCCATTTGTAGAACATGCCGCTCAGGCCAATCGCAGCGATTACCAGCGCCAAAAGATACAGTCCAGATTTTTTCATAGGTTCAATTTATTGCATTAGTCAGCTGAGTATAACGAACGCAATTCACAGGTGTTTGACTGATCGAGTTTTTTTGTTTGCCCTGTTTGCCCTTGCAAACGAGACAATGGGAAATTTTCAGAATATCGGTTCGCTTGATGCATACTTTGCCGATCACTTTGGCTTCAGGGCACCCATGCAAACCTCTATCCCCATGCAGCACCTAGTGATCGTCACCACTGGCGGCACGATTGATAAAATTTACTTCGATGACCTGTCGAATTTCCAGATCGGCGAGCCGCAAATCGGCAAAATTTTGGAAGCGATCGGTGCTGGCTTTAGTTTCGAGGTGATCGCGCTGATGCGCAAAGATAGTCTGCACATTACGGATGCGGATAGGGATTTGATTCGCGCCACGATTGCCGCGCAGAGTGCTAGCCATATTTTGGTCACGCACGGCACCGACACCATGGTCGCAACGGCGCAGCGGCTAATGGATATCCCAAGTAAAACCATCGTGATTACCGGCGCGCTAAATCCGGCACGCTTTCAAGGCTCGGATGCGGTATTTAACATTGGCGTTGCTGTGGCTGCGGTGCAGTGCAAAAAACCCGGCGTGTACGTCGCTATGAACGGGCAAATATGGGACCCGACAAAAGTTCGCAAAAACCGCGCGGCGAATCGCTTTGAGCCTACGCCCTAGTCTTATATCGTTTCGTTCTATACAGTTCGTTTCGCTGCACTACCCACTCTGGAGTTTGGAATGAAATTATCCTGGATTATCGCCGCTGCTGCGCTCGCCAACGCTGGACTTGTTACGAGCACACTGGCGAAAACGTCGCCTGCGGCGATCGAAGTGCCTGCTGCTGGGGAAGTGAACTCGAAATATTACCGTGTCGAGCCCGGCTCGAACGGCGAGTATTTCGACACCCGCACGATGCGGTGGTTCACTGGCAATGGTCAGCCGTGCACTTATTGTACAAACGAGTCTGGCTACGGCGTGCCGGTTGATCAAATTGGTGCAGGGCCGCAGCAGGGAAAATACGCTTTTGCCGATGGTTACTTCTTTTCACCCTATGAGCTGGCCTGGTTTGATCGCAACGGTGAATGCGTACGCTGCGATCCTAGCACCGGCTTTTGGATCCCTGACGAGTTCGCGGCGTCGGCGGAATATCGCAAAGAACGGCGCCGATTTGCACAAGTGTTAGTCGGCCCAATGGCGCCACAGCCGGATGGTCGACCGATCAGCGCACCGCGTGCGGGCGTAGGTTTTGGCGGTGGTGGGTTCGCGCAAGCCGGTTTGCCGGTACGTTTTGATGCGCGGCAATTGCGTTGGGTGGATCAAAACGGTCAAATTTGTCAGGCGTGCTCGCCGGAAAATGGTTTTTGGATCCCGCCGCAATTCGCGAATGAACCGGAATTTCGTGAACAACAACAGCGCTACAGCTATTTGATCGGTAGCATGCGCCGCGAGGTGCCACCGCCACCAGTTTATGGGCTAGATCAAATCGAATGTGCCAGCCGCGATGGCCGCTACAGCTTGTGCCGCACAGAAACCGGGCGCGGTGTCACCCTAATTCGGCAGCTGTCCAAAACCGCCTGCGTGCAGAATCAAACCTGGGGCTTCACGCGCGAAGGCATTTGGGTGGATCGCGGCTGCCGCGCACGCTTCCAGATATTGCGCTAGTTCGTCAGCGATACAGGCTGTGGCCATAGGCACGCCGCGCCGCAAGCGACGCCAGGCCGGAATCGCGACCCTCATCGGTGGTGCGATTGCGGCGGTTTTGCTGAATTGGATGGGTTTTGGGCCGGGCCATAAAACTGCGCCAGCCCAAACACCTACTGCGGCACCCGTCACGCCTCAGCAAAACCAGCCAAAGCCCGAAGCGGAAGTCAGTCAAACAGATTTCGCCTTCTACACGCTCGCTTTGACCCTTACACCGGCGTTTTGTGAGACGTCGCCGCGTAAAAAGCAGTGTCGCAATCTGACCGAGGCGCTAAACGCGACGACGCCGTTAACGCTGCACGGACTTTGGCCCGAAAACGCGCGCCCAGGAAGCTATCCAGAATCATGTGGCGGGAAAAACATTACGGTGACGGACCTAGAACGCGATATCGACGTGCGCCGCTTGCGCCAATTTATGCCAGGAATTGCTGACGGCTTGGCGGGCCACGAATGGCGTAAACATGGGACCTGTAGTGGCCTGAGTGCAAAAGCGTACTTTGGCGCTGCAATTGATTGGACTGAGCGCGTAAATGCCGCCTTGTCCAGCGTGCTCACGCTTGCCAGCGGTAAACAAATGGCAGCCGCAGGCCTAAAATCGGCTGCGAATAGTGTGCTGCCGGGCTTGGGGCAGGCGATGACACTGCATTGCCGCAACATTAAAACCGATGATGCCAGCGCGCGCGGCAAACCGGTGCTGTTGGAGCTGCGTGTATGCCTACAAAAAGGCAGCAACAATAAGCCAGATGCGCTGATTGAGTGTGCGGCACTGGATCGCATCGATCAGGGCTGTGGCGAGCGCTTCGTCCTAGATAGCGTGTAATTCCAAATCAAAACAGGCACTTGCGGCCCGGTATGCCCGACTAGCGGTGTACTCATTTACGTCACTTTTGCATACGATTTCGCCTTGCTTTAACGTTTGAGCTACTGCGATGTCGTTTCACGAAGCTGACGCCACTGAGAAGAAACGCACGCTTTGGATCATTGCTGGCATGCTGGTTTTCGCGCTGTTTACGGCGTGGTGGTTTAACCGCTGGCTGGGGCAGATTGACGTTTTGCTTGCCGGTGGCCAGCGCGAACTGGCAAAGCAACAGTTTGATCTAGTCTTTGGCTTCGCAGCACTGGTGTTGTCGGTTTGTCTACTGAGTTTAAGTTTGTTGTGCTTTAAACATGGCTTGGAAGCGCTTAAGCAACAGCGCTTTCCCAGCGCAACAGCGCGGTTACTGCGGCGCATGACCGTGCATACCGGCGCTGCGGCGATGAAACGCGGGCGTATTAATTTGGCACTAGCCGCAATTTTGCTGCTGGCAGCGCTCGCAAGTTTTCCTTTTTCAAGTTTTGCGGGTTTTCTAAAACCTTAAAACGCTACAGAGAAGCAAATCCTGAGCTTGACGAATTGGAGTTTGCTGCTGTCTTGCCCTTCCCCCCTGCGCGTGCCTACGGGCCCTTCGACCGGCCCAGGCCCAACGGCTTCATTCACTATTTCCCACGCGCTGAACTTTTGTCCGCGCCCTTCGCCTAATCCAGCGATTATCAAACCCGGATTCGACTTCCCGTCGACGTTTTGCTTGGCTGTTTAGCCTAGGCAAAACCACTACTGTCACAGTGCTTGGGTTATTCTCAAACCCAGCTGTAGGCAACTTCCTTATCAAATTTGAAATAGAAGGTAGCTTTATGAGTGTAGAAAAATTAATGGCGCCACCCCGGAGCCAATATCCTGGGGGATCGGATGGCTTGCCGGACCTGCACAGTTCGCGCATTTTGTCGCTAGACAGCGGTGGCCGCATCCTCGATTGGATGAGTTGGCAAGACGCGGTGTGTTTATATGTGCGCGGCGCAGTGTCGTGGACCTTAGGTGAACCCTGCTTAATCGTGCACGGCGGCATGAGCCGCGAACTCGGTGTGCAAACCACCCTGGCTTTGCATCCGATTGTGGCGAGCCGTTCGCGTGCAAAAAATACCTTGGTAGACCCGGCACCGGCATTAACCAACCAAGCGCTTTTCGCACGCGATCAAAGCCTGTGTTTGTACTGCGGCTGCAATTTTTCCAAGAGCGAGTTGACCCGTGATCACGTACAGCCGGTTTCCAAAGGCGGCCCGGATGAATGGGAAAACGTCGTCACCGCGTGTTGGAATTGCAATGTGCGCAAAGGTAGCCGCACGCCAGCGCAGGCGAATATGCCTTTGCTTGCGGTGCCGTATCGGCCAAGCTGGGTTGAGCATTTGATTTTGTCGAACAGGAACATTTTGACGGACCAAATGCAGTTTTTGCATTCGCATTTGCCCAAGCGCCAGCGGCTGGAGGGTTTGCGTGGTTTAGGCGCGCACACGGTGATCTCGCAAAAAGCGAAGGCAACGATTCGTGTTTGATCAGGCGATGTTTGATGCCCTTGGGAAGCGTTGATGCTGGATCAGCCATTTGATATCGCCGTGATTGGTGGCGGCCTGGTAGGGGCGAGTTTGGTGCTCGCCCTTGCTGCCTTTGCCGAGGAAAAAAAACTGCGTGTGCTGCACATTGAGGCGAACCCGCCCGCAAACTCAGCAGTTGCAGCAGACGAGCGGCACTTAGCTTTGAATGCGTTTAGTTGGCAAACTTTGACACAATTGGGTGTCGCGCTCGAACCCAGCCGCTGCGCGCCGATTCAGCGCATCCATATTTCTAGTCGCGATGATTTTGGTCGTGTGCTGCTGGATGCGAAACAGGAAGGCGTTAGCGAATTTGGCAGGCTCGTGCCCGCCACGCAATTACGCGATGCACTAGAAAGTGCGCTGCTTAACTGTTCCTCAGCATGGCTTACGCGTCTAAGCGGCAGTCGCTTGATCAATTTGAATACAAAAACCGAATCTGCGGAGCTAACGTTGGCGGCAACGGATGGACTGTTAACGACAGTGCGCGCCCGCCTGGTGGTGGGCTGTGACGGCACGCAAAGTAGCGTGCGTGCGCTTCTTACTACTGCCGACACGCAAGCAGCACAGCATGATTTTTTTGACTATCAAACGAGCGCGCTAAGCTTTAATTTCAAACCTGAAATTGATCCGCTAAATACAGCGTATGAGCGCTTTACCGAATCAGGTCCTATTGCATTATTACCGCTGCCAAATCGTCGCATGGGTGCAGTTTGGACCTTAGCAAGTGCGCAAGCGACGGCGGCACTGCAGCTTTCAGACACAGAGTTTCTGCACCAGTTTCAACAAGCATTTGGTTATCGATTGGGACGTTTTGCAGCACTTGGAAAACGCGCGCTTTGGCCCATGCAACGCTTGCGCGCAAAGCCAGATTTTGCCCAGCGCTGCGTGCTGATTGGCAATGCCGCGCAAACGATTCACCCTTTGGGTGCGCAGGGCTTCAATTTAGGCTTGCGCGATGCCGTTGCGTTAGCTGCAACGCTTGAAAAGGGTGACTACAACATCAATGTGTTGCAAGCGTTTAGCACAGCGCGTGCGAAAGACCGCGCTGACACACTGCGCTTTAGCGATTCAGGGCTAGTCGCCACGCAAAACACGTCCGCACTCGCCCGTATCGCGCGCAGCATTGCTCTTACTGTGCTGGAAACGGCGCCGCTGGCAAAGCGTGATCTGGTGCGCTTTGGTTTAGGTTACGTGCGATGAGCGCTGCGCCCAGCCCATCGATAAGTGTCACGCGCAGGCGCGAGATATTTGATTTTGCCGTCGTCGGCGATGGCCCGGTCGGCCTGACCAGCGCTTTGGCATTGAGCCAATTAGGCAGAAGCGTGGTGTTGATCGCGGCAAAGCCGCCGGCTGAGGCATTAACAGCCGAGACACCTCTGGGCGTGCCCGGCGTGTCGCCTGATCGGCGAGACTTGTTTGCCGTGTCGCCTGATCGGCGAGACTTGTTTGCCGTGTCGCCTGATCGGCGAGACTTACGTGTCTATGCACTGGCGCCGGATGTCTTGAAATTTTTGGCAAGCCTAGGCTGCATGATCCAAACGCAACCGCGCGCATGCAGCTATGCCAGCATGCGGGTTTTCGATGCGGACGCTGCGCACGTCTTGGAGTTCAACGCCAGCGACTACGGTTGGCCAGATTTAGGCTGCATTGTTGAGCATCAATGCTTGCAGACTGAGCTTTGGGCGCAAGTGCAGCGCAGCGACATAAAGCAGCGCATCGGGCAAGCTGATTCCTATCAAATTGAAGACGGGCACGCGGTTTTGCATACCGCAAACGATACCGTGCGGGCGCGCTGGGTGCTGGATGCGAGTGGCTCGAATTCAAAATTACGTGCCGCTGCCGGTATTCGCGTGTCGGAATATGACTATCAACAAAGCGCGATTGTTGCGCACGTGCGTACGGAAATGCCGCACGCACACACCGCGTGGCAGCGCTTTACTTCCGTCGGCACGATTGCGTTACTGCCGATGTTTGACGGCAGCCACGCATTGGTTTATTCCGCGCTGGCGGCAAAGGCAGACGCCTTGATGCAGGTTGATGAGCGGGCATTTTTAGCGGATTTGGAGCTTAATTTCGGCACTCAACTTGGGCGCTTCAATGAAATTGGTGTGCGCCGCAAAATCCCCTTGCGGCGCATGTTGGCCAACGCTTACGTCGAAGGCCATTTGATCTTATTGGGTGATAGCGGCCACACCGTGCATCCGCTTGCTGGGCAAGGCTTGAATCTTGGCATTCGAGATGTCGCCCGGCTTTATGCCGCGGTGCAAGGCATCGGCGAAGAAAAGCTTTCCACGGCAACCATGCAAAGCGCACTGCGCAAATTTGAGCGTGAGCGCAAAAGTGAAAACGCGATCACTGCCTATGGCGTTGAAACACTGCAAAAGCTGTTTTTACCAGCCAGCGGCCCGCTCAAATTACTGCGCAATTTCGGCCTGCGCAGCGTGCATCGCATTGCACCCGTAAAGCGGCTGTTTGCCGAATTGGCGGCCGGAAAGGTGGCGGGTTGGCCGGGCTAAGTGTGCGCTTAGAGCAAAATTGTACGGAACCTTCTGACCGGCTTCAGCAAGAATTAGTGACCGGCTTGGTTAGGAAAACGCACACGCCATCGAACGATCGCCAAACTTAGCGGCAAACCAATCTTAGACGAGCGTCAAGGCGGCAGTATTCAAGAATTGCGTCCACAGCAAACGTTACAACCAATGTGCATGCCTCACTTTCCCGAAATCAAAGCCAATAATTCATCCGCGCTCACCGGTTTCGCGGTTTCGCGATCGCTCAACATGCTGTCGATGAGTTCGCGCTTTTGCCCGTGCAAGGACAGGATTTGCTCCTCGATAGAACCCTGCAACACCAGCCGATAAATCGTCACTGGCCGGGTTTGCCCGATGCGGTGCGCGCGATCTGAGGCTTGCTGTTCAACTGCCGGATTCCACCATGGGTCTAAATGAATTACATAATCCGCTGCAGTTAAATTGAGCCCGACACCGCCGGCTTTCAGGCTCAGCAAAAACACATCACCAACGCCTGCTTGAAACGCGCTCACAGCGGCCTCACGGGCTTTGGTGGCGGTGGAACCATCTAGATATTGATAGCTAAAACCAGCGTCGTCGAAGGCTTTACGGACAATGCTTAAGTAGTCGACAAATTGACTAAAAATCAGCGCGCGATGGCGGTTTTCTTTCAGCTCAGCCACCAGTTCCAGCAGCTGCGCCAGCTTTGCGCTGCCAATTTTAAGCTCAGGCGCAACCAAGTCAGGGTGGCAGGCGGCGCGGCGCAATCGGGTAATTTCGGCCAGAATATGAAAGCGCTTCTCGGCGCTTACGTTATCCATATTATTGAGCTTATCGAGCGCCGCCGCGCGCAGCCCGGCAACCAATTGCGCTTCCTCGGCGCTGGGTGCGATGGTCAGGGTGATCTCGGTTTTGGGCGGCAGCTCGCTCAATACTTGCGCCTTGGTTCGGCGCAGCAAAAACGGCGCGATCAATTGCCGCAGCACCGCTTTTGCTGGGCTGCTGGGGTCACGTTCAATCGGCCCGCTAAAACGCCGCTGGAACTTTTCTTGGCTGCTGAGCAATCCGGGATTTAGAAAGCGCATCAGGCTCCAAAGCTCGCCCAGATGGTTTTCCAAAGGCGTGCCGGTGGTGGCAACGCGAAAATCACCCTGCAGCGCACAGGCGGCTTGGGCACGCTGCGTGGATGCATTTTTGATGGCTTGGGCTTCGTCTAAAACGATGCTGTGGAAGTGTTGCTTTGCCAAAGTTTCACTGTGGGTCGTCAGCAGACCATAGCTGACCAATAGCAAATCAAACGCCGCCAAGTTCGGCAGTTGGGTTGTGCGATCCAGCTCGTCAAAGCGCAGCACGTTTAAAGTCGGGGCAAACCTTGCGGCTTCGCGCTGCCAATTGCCAATGACGGAAGTGGGCGCCATCACAATCGCTGGCCCGCCCGGTGCGCGCGCCAGCAATAGCGCCAGGGCTTGGATGGTTTTGCCCAAGCCCATATCGTCGGCCAGACACGCGCCCGCGCCCCAGTGCGCCATTTGCATCAGCCAGCGAAAACCGGCAATTTGATAGTCGCGCAATTCCGCTTGCAGCGTTATCGGCACCACAGGTTCCAGCACAAAGGCCTCGGCCATTTTTTTGTTGGCTATCTTTAAACCCTCAGCCTGCTCCAAGCCAAGCTGCCCTGCCAATACCGCCCCCGCAAGCAGCGGTACTTCCACTTTGCCACGTGCATCGGAGAAATTTGCCAGGCTCTGCACGCGCTTGCGCAAGCTGTCACTCAATTGGATAAAGCGCTCGCCATCCAGCGTCAAATAGCGCCCGCGCGAACTTTCCAGCAGGCCGATCAACTCGGACAGCTTGATGGTGCCTTCGCTATGTTCCAGCTCCCCTTCGATTCCCAACCAGTCACGATTCGCTTTCGATTTGAGCGAAAATTTACCCGCGCTCAGCACACGCCGCGCTTTACCCTTGGGCCAAGCCAGCACGGGGGCGGGTTGAATAGTTTGCAGCTCGGCCAATAAATCCAGCGCTACTTCCGGGTCAGCAATGCTGCCACCCGCTTCGAGTGCTTGCGTGAAAATCGGTGCTTGCCGAATCAGCGCATTAACGGCTGCGGTTTCACCGGCAAAGTCGCGATCCGCATTGCAAATGGCACCGTTAATAACGCCCAGCACACGGCGATCCCCATCGGCTGGCGCAAAATAGGGGCCAACATCAACGCCAAATGGGCGCACCTGCAAGATCACTTGCAAACCCGCTGCGTTAGGTTCTATGAGGATATGCGGCGTGGAATCTGCCGGTTGTGCCTGCGCACCTGCTGCTGCGTCCATGCTCAGCTTCACGTGCGAACCGGGCCTAGCTGTCAATTCCGCCATTTGCGGCAGCGCTGTATTGGGGATAGCGATGCCTTTCGCCACCATCGCCATGACGCGTCGCTGCGCTGGGGAAATGTCGATCAAGTTGATTTGCGCCGGCCCGGATTCGGTTTTAGATTCACTTGCGGCGGTAAAACTGATGCCGAAAGTGTCTGTTAGCAGTTCGACTTTTGGCTTTAGCTCAATGTGTGCGCGCTCCCCCACCCCGGCGCGCACTTTGAGGGCAAGCTGGCCAAGCACGACCTCAACTTTGAACCCTTGCGCTGCGTGCATTTCTACAACAGGCTTACCTTTGCCAAAAGCGGCTGGCGGCCAAAAATATACGCCTGCGTGGCCAACTAGGTCGAGCCAGAAAGCACGTTTTTCGGCCGGGCTACGGGTGAAATATCGGGTCAAAAAATCAGCGTCGCGAAAGCAAGCATTAGCAATGCGCAAATCTTGCTCATCGGTAAATCGCGCAATCGCCGTTTTCAGGCCCGCGCGGGTTTTGATCGTCTTTGCTTCTGTAGCCTTGCCATCTTTAGCGACACGCTGTTCGCCAAGCTCAACTAAATACGAGGCTTCATGGCGCGGCTGCGAAATATAGACCTGCAAGCGCGACGCCTGCTCGACCCGTACTGGCGCAATTTTTTTGCCGCTGTCTTCTAAAGCCTGCAGCAGTTCCTGCCAAGGCTCAGCTTGACGTTTAAGCGTGACTAACGTGCCCATCGAAGCCACGATGTCCGGCGCAAGTACGGCGCGTAACTGCTGTGCTATCCACGCCAGCCCGGCCTTCTCGGCAAGCTCCGCTAGCGCAATAATTTTGCTTTTAAATTTGTCCTGCAAGCTTGAAATACCCTGCCAGCGCATGAGCAAGCCCACGACCATGAAATCAAGGGTCGTGGCGTGGTCGCTTTCCAGCTCGGGCGTAAAAGCCAGGGTTGGATCAAGCAAATGTCGCCCGTAGTGCTGTAAAAACAAAGTTGCTAGCAGGTCGTGCGGCTCCTGCTTAACCTTAAGCATGCCGCTGAGCTGCTTCCATGCGGCGGCATCGTTTTTGGCGTAAAGCGCGATGAAATGCAAGATGCTTAACAACCCGCCCGGCAATCCGCGTCCACCCACATCCGCGCGATAGCCCTTAAGTGCCACCTCAAAGACATTCACCGCCGCCGCAATATCACCAGCATTGAGTAATTGATATCCGTCCCAGTACGCCGCCAACCAAACTAGATCGTCAATTGCACTGGGTGGCGGCGCACCCATCAGCATCGCGGCTTTCGTGTGCGCGACCAATAGTTGATCCAAATGCACAACATCAATGGCCGAGCCAAGCTGATAAACTTTATCGGCGTGATGCACCCAAGCCACTAACGACTCACGCGGCATCCGAGAATTGAGTTCCAATCGACTGGCTAAACAAGCCACTTGAAAATGAATGTCCATGCGATCAAATAAATCTGGCGCAATCAGATTCGGCAACGCGTTGGCGATCTCCCACACGTCATGTGAGTTGATCAAGTAGTAACATCGAACGGCGCGAATCTGCTGATCAATTTCAGCGGGGCCCTGCCCCTGCAACACCATCAGCCGATGTAGCGCACGTTGAATCCGTTCGGCATGTTCACGGTAGGACTGGGCTTGCAACTGCTGTAATAAAATTACTTGCCAGCGCGCGGCCTCAAACTGCAGCAAGCCGCGCAAGGCAAAGTCACGCTGTGCGGGTTCAAGCTCAGCTTGCTGAAAGTGAAACCAGTGCGGGTGCGCCTGCAGTGCGTCACCGATGTTGGCTACACGCTGGAATTTTTTTAACTGCTCCGCATCACCCAGCAAACGCACCCAAACCAAAAGGTAGTCGTTGGTCGTTTTGCCAAATACCGCAAAGAGTTGCAGAACGAACTGACTCGCCTTGGGCAAGGCGGCATAGGCTGGCGCACTAATATCAATACTCATAATCGTCAAACTTGGATCGCGAATTAGCTATTATGCGCAACTCGCGTCAAGTTTGTCCTGCAAGCCTTGCTATCGCGGCGGCGGCGGCGGCATTGAGGGTGCCATTGGCGGTGGCATACCCGCAGGTGCCAGGTTAGACTCGCCGCGCTTTTTCATGCCGTAGGCAATGAATGCCAAGCTGATCACTGCTAAGGTCGCGACTAGGGCTAAGGGATGCGTCCATAGCCACGCCCCCACGAACAAGATTGCGGCCATAACCGCACCAATCAAACTGCCGAGCCAAAAGGCAAAGCGGCCGATCATCGGACCAAGCAACGGAATCCAGGTAAGCCAGCCAACAAAGCCACTAAATGCGATGCCCAAGCCGAGCGTCATGCCCGCGCCAGCGGCGCCGCGCAGAACATAGGCCAATGTCGAGTTCGCGCTTTCGCCATGCTGAACTAGCAATTCCTTGGCGACCTCACCGGGCTCCATAAAAAACACGTCATAGCCATTTTTCGCCACATAGCGCACCAACTCGCTACCGGTTTGGCGCCCCATCGCACTTACTGTGGTTTCCTTAAGCACACTAAATTCGGCACGGACGTCGCCGATATTTGGCGATTTTGGATTCGCGCCTAAATACAGCCGGTTTGCGCTGGTCGCAGTCCAACCCAAGCCTTGCAATTCTGGTGACAACTCAGCGGGCAGCACGAAATTATCCGCAGTATCCAGCTCGGCGAGTTGCGACTCAGCTAAATGGAATGCGCCAACATGCGCGTCACTCGCAGAGAAAGTCGCCGATGAAACTGGGAACGAAGGGTTCCTGTGGCCATCACCGTCACTTTCCGTGTCGTCGGACCATTCTTCTTCCCAAACGTCTTTTTTATTTCTTTTGTTTTTGACCCACTGATACATCTCAACTTTACGCTCTAACACCAGCAAGTCATCGCCGCCAAAATTGAAGTAATCATCCTGCACACCCGCTTCAGTCTCCAACGGCCCTTTGAAATAAACCGCCTTAGCCTCGTTTTCAGCCTTAAGCGCGGCTATTTCAACCACAACTGCACTGCGCGATAATTCGGCGATTGCAGCCGCTTGATTTACCGTACGGCTTTCGTTGTAGGCTAAACCCGCAGCAGCCCCTGCAAACATAGCCAAGCCGAACAAACCGCCAATCTTGCCCGCGCCCTTATTTTGGTTTTCTGCGCGTCTGCCAAATCCAAACATTGCAAATCTCCTGAAGTAAACACAGTTTATTCACAACAGTTTGCGCGAAATCCTATCGACAATAAAGCGCAAAATTTAATGTTTCGGAGTTAGCGCTGCTAAATTTTAGACGTTGATTCCGATACGGACGTCGGTAGCCCAATTTTGCCGTTTTTGCCGCGAAATGGCCGGTAAAATTCATAGAGCTTTTCCAGATCGGCTTCCATATTGTCACTAGGCATCATTGGCGGGCCAAAGCCAATTTTTTTCTCTGGGTAGTGCAAAAATCCAGGAATGATCGGCACCCCAGCACGCGAAGCGATATGCCAAAACCCGGTGCGCCACTTAGCAACCTTTTTACGCGTACCTTCGGGCGCTAGTACGAGCCACATGCGATCGCTTTCACGCATTTTTTCGGCAAATTGATCCACCACGCCATGCGCGCTGTCGCGCACTGTCGGGATTCCGCCAAACGCCCGCATAATTGCAGCCAAAGGCCAGCGGAACAGTTGGTGCTTGCCCATCCAATTGATGCGCAAGCCGATACCGAACGCGGCCACCACACCGATTAGTCCATCCCAGTTGGAACTATGCGGTGCCGCAATGACAACCGCCTTTGGCACATTCGGAAGTTCTTCAACCTGCCACCCAGAACGTTCTGAGGCCTGCCTACTCAAATAGCGTAGCCAAGATTTGCCAGCGATTGCGGGCACGTTGGGCGGCAATGGTGGCAATTTCATGCATCGCTACCTGGTTTAGCTCGATTTTTTTTCACACTGCCTCGAATTACTTTTGCATCTATACGTCGCCGTTTCGCCGCGCGCGAGGGCTTAGTTGCAATGCGCGCTTTCTCAATGATGGCCGTGGCACGCACCAGCGCGAACAAGCGCTCACGCGCGTCTTCGCGATTACGCTCCTGCGTGCGAAAACGTTGCGCATTTAGTACCAAAACACCGTCCGTGGTGATTCTGCGATCACGCCTTGCTAACAAACGCTCTTTTAACCAGCCTGGCAGCGTCGTAGATGCCACAATATCAAAGCGCAGCTCGACCGCCGTCGACACCTTATTGACGTTTTGCCCGCCAGGCCCGCTGGCACGCACAAAGGACTCGACCAGCTCGCGCTCGTCGATTCCATACTCATCAGTAACGGGCAAAACAGCCAAAAGAACTAGTCTCTATTTTTTCGTTGCTGCAGCGGGTGCCATTGGCTCAGCCTTCGCTTCCATACTCGGGTCGAATTCCACCGCTTTTTGGATAATTACAGGCTCTAAAGGCTTGTCCGCAAATCCGGCGGTAATACTGTCGGTTTTAACCGCACGAATTTTGTCCACCACATCCATGCCAGAAACAACGCGAGCAAATACCGCGTAGCCTGCATTACCACCGAGACTGAAATTCAGAAATTTATTGTCGACAACATTAATGAAAAACTGCGAAGTGGCCGAATTTGGGTCATCCAAGCGCGCCATCGCCACGGTACCGCGCAAATTCGAGAGGCCGTTGCTTGCCTCATTTTCGATAGGATCAAGCGTGCTTTTGTATGCCAACTCTTTCGTGTAGCCGCCGCCTTGCACCATAAACGTGGGAATAACGCGATGAAAAACCGTGTCGTTATATTGCCCGGCTTTTACATACATTAAAAAATTTGCAACCGACTTTGGTGCACGCTCAGATTCAAGCTCAATAACGATATCCCCCATAGTCGTTGTGAATTTTACCTGCGGTTTTACGACTACTGCCGGTGCAATCGCAGCTGCATCAGCGCCGATCGCAGCAGGTGGAACGGCCTTTGCGCCTGCTGTCGTGATGGCAGCACCGGTTTGCGCCAATGCTATGGATGGGCATAGCAGTGCAAAGGCAATGGATAACATGAGTGTTCGCATTGATATTTCTCCAAAAAAGACGGCGCATCATAATTGAATGCGCCGTCAATGGTTGTAGGGTAGTTAAACAGGTCGTGCTATTGAACTTTCTCAAACGGACGCAACAACCAGCGGCACAGCGCCGGCAAGAAGATCATCGCAGCCACCATATTGACGAAGAACATAAAGGTCAACATCAAGCCCATATCCGCCTGGAACTTAAGCTCGGAAAAGTTCCAAGTCGCCACACCGACTGCCAAGGTTAGGGCCGTGTAGAAAATGGCGATACCAGTGGTCTTGAGTGCCTCAAAATAACTCTGTGTCAGCGGCTTACCTTGCTTCATCAACTCGGCCATACGGGCATAAATGTAAATCGCATAATCGACACCGATGCCAACGCCGAGAGCCACCACGGTCAGTGTATTGACTTTGAGGCCGATGCCAAGTTTGACCATCAGCGCCTCGCCAAGCGCGGTTACCAGCACAAGTGGCAGTACGATACAAAGCGCTGCAAGTGGGTTTTTAAAACTAATTAAACACATAACAAAAACCGCTGCATACACCATATACATAATCGGCTTTTCAAGCTTCGCAACTTCTTCATTAGTAGCAGCCATCACGCCAACATTGCCGGTGGCGAGCCGGAAATTAATATTGTCACTTGGCATGAATTCGCCGCCTTCACCTTCGGCCTTTTT
>JANNYA010000210.1:0-15421 GCA_031409855.1 Rhodanobacteraceae bacterium
GGCGTCGGCGGCGATTTTGAAATTTTCGCAAGTTCATTCCGGGCTGTGGATATCAGCAATTCAACGCTCATGGGTGCCAGCGCCAGTTCGGGTGGCAGCAGCGTGCACATCACAGGCCCAGTGGCAATTCAGTTTAAGGACACGCTGATTTGGCCGCGTGCAGGAACCGCCTGTTTCACATCGCCGGATGGAACGCTTATCACCGGCGGCGGCAATTTTGGCCCCAGTAATTGTGGCCTAAATGCGCCTGATGATTTCAATTTCACCACTTTTGCGGCATTTGCGCTGGGCGAATTCGCCAACTATGGTGGCGCGCACAACAGCTTTTTGCCAATGGCTGCAAGTCCGGTGCTGGAACGCGCGCGCAGCTGTGCAAGCCGCGATACCCGCGCTAAACCTAGCCCGGTGGACAGTGATGGCAATGGCAGCAGCGACTGCGATGCCGGTGCGGTGGAGCGCCAGCTCACCGAGACGCCCGGTGCGCTGTTTCGCCATGGCTTTGAAAGTGCGATTTCGATTCAACAGTAGTGTCAAATTAAGAAACTTAAGGAAGCTCCATGCGCCATTTAGTAATGTATCTAATCACATTATCCCTCAGCTCAATCACCGAAGGTGCCACCTTCACCGTCGATACCACCAGCAATGTCAGCTTAAGCGCGTGCACTGCGGCGGCGGACGATTGTTCGCTGCGCGGCGCAATTGCGGCGGCCAATGCCACGCCCGCCGCTGATGAGATTCACTTCAACATTCCGCAATCTGACGCTGGCTTTCAAAGCGCCACGCAGCACTGGCGCATTAGCATTCCAGATAGCCAACCGCTGCTGCGCCCGACGGCTGCGGTGCTGATTGACGGCACTACCCAGCCCGGCGCTGCTGCCAATACCAACTCACCCGCCCAGGGCGGGCTGAATGGCACACTCAAAATTGAAGTGCGTGGCAATAATCCGAATGGCAACGCCAACTATGCATTTTTACTTGATGGCGATAGCGAGGCGACCCTGCGTGGGCTTGCGATTAGCGGCTTTCGTGACGGACAAGTTTTCTTTGGCGGGCTCGGCGCACATCGGCTTGAAGGCTGCTATTTAGGCACCGACATTAGCGGCGGTGCGGCGGCGTTTCTAAGCGGCGTGCAGCCCATCACCAATGGCATTATCTTTGCCGGCAATGGCAACTACGTGATTGGCGGCACGCTGCCGGGTGATCGTAATTTGCTCAGCGGCTTTAATTTCGCGATGAGCACCAGTGGCAATGCGCTCGCATCGGTCAGAATCCAGGGCAATTTAGTCGGCACCAATGCCGCAGGAACGGCGGTGATCGGCAACGCCTTTGGGCTATTGTCGTTTCGTTTTGGCAATACGCTTATCGGCGGTTCTGATCCAGACGCGCGCAATGTGTTTTCCGGCCACAGCGGGCAAGCGCTGCTGTTTCGCACCGCAGGCAATGCCGGCGTATTTGCCAACACGCAGGTAATGGGCAACTACTTTGGCACCGATGTCAGCGGAACACGCGCGCTGGGTAATGATTTTCAACGCGGCGGCTCAACCATTGAAATATCCGCGACTGGCTGCGCCCTGACGCTCGGCGGCACCGCAGCGGGTGAAGCGAATTTGATTGCGTATAGCGCCAGTTCGGGGGTCGCGGTGTTTGGCTGCAACGGCCAACAAACACCACTGAATCGTTATCTCGGCAATCAAGGCCCGGCCTTTGATAATGCCGTGGGCAACAGCACCGGCAACACCGACAATGACATAAACGATGTCGATGAAAGTGCCAATCGCCTACAAAATTTCCCTGAACTAACGCTGCCTACTGCGGGTTCAAGCTTACTCAGCTACCGGGTGGATACGGCTGTGGCGAACGCGACTTATCCGATTACGGTGAACTTTTACCGTGCGGGATGTGGTGGCGGCAGCGATGCCTTCGTCACCAGCGCAACGATCAGCGCGGCGCAGGCGCAGCAAACGCTGAGCTTAGACACGGTGGCCTTGGAAAACTATTTACCGCTGACCGCGACCGCTGTCGATGCGGCGGGTAATACCAGTGAGTTTGCGCCCACGCTGGGCGAGGCGATATTCAGCAGTGGTTTTGAGAATCAGGCGGCGGCTGGGACCGTGGGATCATGCCGATAATCGTCGTGCTTGTGGCACATCACGGGTAAGTGCGGCGGTTTCGAAATCAACATCTACTGGGCCGATCAGCGCCTCCAACCATTGCCAGTCAGTGGCGATGGGTTCTAAAACAACGCTATTTCCTTGACGGCGTATGCGCACTTCGCTCGCGTTAAATCGAAATGCTTTTGGCAGCCGAATCGCTTGAGAGCGGCCAGTCCAGAAAATTTTCGCGGTGTCCATTGGAAGCTCCCATAGAATGATGCCTATTTTTGTAGTATATCAAGTTGTCGGAATCGATCAAAGTTGGTCATTTGTAGTTTGTCTTGGCGCATTGGGTTTTTATCGATAACAGCGTTACTTAGGCGCTAAAATGCGGGCTCGCTAAAATGAATGCCTTGGAGCTGTAATGACCGAATCAATCCCTAGCGCCGAAGACAATCGTGCGCTGATTACTCGTTTTTATACCGCTTTTGCAGCGCGTGATGGTATGGCGATGACCGCGTGCTATCACCCGGAAGCACGATTTTCTGACCCGGCATTTTTGGACTTGCGTGGCGGGGAAGTTTCGGCGATGTGGCGCATGCTGACCTCGCGCTCGAAAGATTTAACGCTTACTTTTAGCGACGTCGAAGCGACTGCAGAGCAGGGTGCGGCTAAATGGCTAGCGCTTTATACCTTTAGTGCTACCGGGCGCAAGGTGGAAAACCGCATCAGTGCCGCATTTGTTTTTAAGGATGGCCTAATCCTTGAGCACAGCGATCTATTTGATTTTTGGCGTTGGGCTCGGCAGGCGCTGGGGCCGATGGGCCTAGTATTAGGTTGGAGTGGTTTTTTACGGCGCAAGGTGCAAGCCCAAGCGCGTGCCAATCTGATTGCATTTATGGCGAAAGAGTCGAAAGTTTAGTGTTTTCAAGTTAAAACGTCGCCGTAAGTTGCTCACCGTAGGCTAAAAGCGCGTCCAAAACATCTTGTTTTCCTGATGCCAATGGGCTGACGCGCGCGGCGGCGATTTCTTCAAGATAACGGCTTTTGGTCATTGGCGCGCCATCGCTCAGCCAGTTGCGGCAATGCCTTTGCCATTGCAAGCTTTGCTCTGCGCTGAGGGTTTCTGGAAATTGCCGCGCTTGGTAGCGTGCAAGCAGTTCTGGCATGCGTGCATCACGAAATTGCCCAGCAATGGCGGCGTAAGCGCTGGGTTCGGCGGCGCGCACGCGGGCTAATAAATGCGCGTCAGCATCGCCTAGAAATCCGGCGTAAAGCGCGGTATCAATGTGTCCTGTGGTGGGTTGCGATGCCGTCTTTTGTGCATCGTTGCGGGCAAAGGCGGCGCGTAGTTTGTTGGCAACCTCAGGCTCGGCGCGCACTTGCTTGGCGCGTGTCAACTGCACTGCTAAGGGACTATCTGCGCCATCGTGCAGCGCTAGCCGGGTCAAGTTTGTAGTGCGCAACACGCTCAATTTGGCCAGCATGGGCGCGCGATTGAGATGCAGTGTTTTCACCGCGATGCGGTTTTCGCCCTCGGGTAAATCCGCTTGGCGCACAAAAATACGTTCACTGATTTCCTCGGCATCAAGCTGAAACAGTGAATCCACCGAGCCGGATAAATCTATCCCGATAATTTCGTTTGCCCGCCCTGGATGCGCGCAAATCGGTAGCCAAAGCGCCAAACAACCGCGTTCAGCGGAAAAACGTTGGGAAACATGTACCAAGGGTTCGCTGCTGGTGTAATCAATCAACTCAATCACAGCGGCTTTGCGCCGCAGTGAAAATGCGTAGTCCCAAAGCTTGGGCTGCGCGGTTTTGAGCTTGCGCGCCAATGCAATAAGCGCTTCAACGTCGCTCAAGGCGTCGTGCGCGCTGCGGTGGCTTAGCGCGTTTGCCTGAGCCAAAAGCTCTAGCTTAAAACTGGGTTTGCCTTCGACGCTGGGCCAATGCAGTCCTTCCGGGCGCAATGCGTAAGCCATTCGCATGACGTCAATCAGATCAAAGCGGGCGTTCCCATGCTGAAATTCACGTGCGTAAGCCGGGAAGAAATTGCGCCAAAATAATTGCCGGGTTACTTCATCATCAAAGCGCATCGAGTTATACCCGAGCGTGGTGGTGTTGGCGGCGGCCATCTCAAAATGGATGCGCGCGGCAAACTCGCGTTCGCTCAAGCCCTGCGCTAAACAAAATTGTGGCGTGATTCCAGTAATCAGACAGGCAATGGGATGCGGTAAATAATCCGGCGGCGGCTGACAGTGAAACGAAATAGGCTCGCCAATGACTTCGAACGCGTGGTTAGTCCGAATTGCGGCGAACTGCGCCGGAAAATCATGTGCAGGATTGGCACCAAAAGTTTCGTAGTCGTGCCAAAGCAGGCTCGCGGCGGGCGCTCGTGCGCTCAAGCCTTAGCCATTGCCTTGTAGACGATCAATGGGTAGAAAACTTACCTGCCGTGTCGCCTGCTCAGAAAGGCTATCAGTTATGGCGAGAGTGGGTAAATCGAAGTCGCCGCTGAATGCATCGAGTTCCATCACCTCAGCTGTTTCGACTCGCGCTGGAAATGGAATGACATGAGGGCTAGCTATGGTCATCGGTGCGATAGAGGGTGCCGATAAAATAAGTGGCGGCAAAAGCATCGTCGCCACTGCTACGGTGTCGGAGTGCGCCTCGATTGCCATAGCGTTGTTGCTCGCGATAGCAGCTGCAGGTGCGGCTATTTGGGCCACGGCGCGCCGCAAGTTTTCTAGCGGCCGCCCTATGTAGTACCCCTGTAGAAAATCAACGCCGGCTGCTTTTAGCGCGGCAATAAGCTCGGGCCGGTCGACATATTCAGCGGTGGTGCGTTTTCCCACGGAATGCGCGATTGAGTTAATCGCATGAATAACGGCGCGATCAACCGAGTCATCTAAAATGCCTTGGGTAAACGCGCCATCAATTTTAAGGAAATCGACATCAAGCCGCTTCAAATGCGAAAATGAGGAAAATCCACTGCCAAAATCATCGAGTGCAAAGCGGCAACCCAGCGCCCGTAATTGCTGAATTAACTCGGCAGTTGCCTCGATATTATTGAGCGCTCGCGTTTCGGTGATTTCAAAAGTAATATTTGAGCCGTCAATATTAAATTCAATCAGCTTGTCTTGGACATATTTTCCGATACCGTTGATGCCCAAGGATTGCGCAGACAAATTAATAGATAGGCCAATCACTTGATCGGTCGAGCTTACATCACGCAATGACTTCAACGCGTTGTGTACTACCCACTTATCAATATCAAGCATCAAGTTATAGCGTTCAGCGGTAGGCAAAAACGCATTGGGTGCAACCAATTCGCCATCACTGGCACGCAGCCGCAGCAGTACTTCAAAATACTGCGGACGCCGTGGCAACATCGCAGAATGCGCCGCCCACAGTTCACCTTCTTGGGTAGGCAGTGCGTCAATATCGACCGCGCGCGCGGGCATAATCGGTTGATAGCAAAGCACAAACAAGTCGCTTTTAAGTGCGTCATCAATACGGCTTGACCAATTCAGCTCAACGTCCATATTGGCGCGTTCAGTGGTATCTGTGCTGTAAACATAAACTTGATTTCGGCCACGATTTTTCGCAACGTGGCAGGCAATATCGGCGTTTTGCATGGCCTCAGAAGGCGATGCGGTGTTGCGATTGATACACGCAACCCCGATTGATGCCGTAATTCGATAAGATTTATCGCCGTAAATAAAAATTTGCCCTGAAAGCGCGCGACGAAACTCTTCTGCCACCCGCTCGGCGTCACCGACGGCGATATTACGCAAAATCATCGCGTATTCATCACCGCCCATGCGCGCAATGGTGTCTGACACCCGCAAACGTTGTTTAAGCCGATGACTCGCTTCCACCAGAAGCTGATCGCCAGCGGCGTGGCCGGCGGTATCATTGATGTATTTGAAACGATCCACATCGACAAATAGCAACAGACTTTCCTGTTCACCTCGGCGTAAACGCAACACTTCTTGTTGTAGTTGGGACTCAAAATGCGCGCGATTGTGCAGTTTTGTTAGGCTATCGTGGCTTGCCTGCCAGCGCAATTCATCTTCTAACAGTCGGCGTTGCGATACATCACGAAACGCGACCACCGAGCCTTCACGTTTGCCGTCGATATCCAATGGATACACAGTACATTCGACCGGAATGGGGGTTTTTGATTCCGACCAAAACACCGTTTGCCAACCGCCAACTTCACGCGAGTCTGAGTAGCATTGAGAAAGAAAACAGGCTTGCGGCGGAATCGGCGTGCCGTCTTCAAAAGCGGGGTGCAGCGCTTCAGCGGCGCTTTTTCCAACGATATTTGCTTCGTGCGGAAAGCCAAGCAAGTCCAGCGCTGCCGGGTTAATGAACTGAATAATCCCGTGACTGTCGACGCCATAAACACCATCGCCGACCGAACTCAAAATCCCATGCAGCCGCCGCCGCTCGTTATCGATCGCTTTGCGATCCAAAACCATACGAGCGAGCGATTTCATCCGTGCCAAAAATAATTCACGTGCCTCAGATTTGAACATGCATTCGACCGCGCCCGCTGCGAGCGACTCGGTGATCACTCGATCTGAGTACGTGCCGGTAATAATTGCCGAGATAATGCCTCGGGTTTTGTCTAATTCACGTAATTTGCGTACCATCGTTGCGCCGTTGTCGCCTGGCATGAAATAGTCAACAATGGCGATATCAAATCCGCCCGTTGCGGCACGCTCCAAGCCTTCTTCAGCGCTGGACGCAACGTCGACTTGATAGCCCTCTGAAAGTAACAATCTTCGGAACGCCACGCGTACTGTCGGCGAATCGTCAACAAATAATATTTTTAGCGACGCGCGACCATCGCCTGGGGTTTTTGCTGGCTGCTGTGCGGTTGGGCTCAACAGTTTGTTGATCGCCTCAGGTGTATCTGAGTAATCCGTCCAAAGCAGCAATGACGTCAAGGGCCGCTTCATCAGCCAAGCGACGCCGCCAGCATCGGTGGAATCCGCAAGCACAAGCACCGGCACGCCTTGCCATTCACGGGTGCGTAACAGTGCAAAAATTTCATTTGCACGCTGATCCGAATATTCTGGCCAGCTTACAACGATCACTGCTGCGGCAAGCCCTGCGCCGGCAATCACGCTCAGGCCGTCTGCATAACTAATCGCAGGTGCTAATTCATGGCCTTTTGCCTGCAACATCGTCATCAACGCGCGTCGGCGCGTTGCTGAGGGTTCGATGAGCAGAATTTTAGCCATTTAACTGAATCATGCCTTTAATAGTAGTCATTCACTGTGCAAGTCGTTAAAAGATACGATTTTCAGGCTTCAATCAAGCCCTTTCAATATGTGCAGTTTTGACGGCTGATTCGCAAAGTATTGTGCTAATGCCTTTATTTCGGCATCCGTCAAATTTCCGGCAAACCCAGCCATAATGGCGTTTTTGCGAGTACCGCTGCGGTAGGCTTTGAGTGAAAACTCAATGTAGCTGGCGTATTGGCCCGCCAAAATGGGGTACTGCGGGTCAGTCTTGCCTGTGGCCAAGACCACGCCGTTACCATCCTTGCCATGGCAGGCAACACAGCCCTTTGCCTCGATGAGTTTCCCCCCGTCCGGCTTGCCAGCAGCAGCTGCTTCATTACTAAATGCGGGATTTGAGATCGTAGCTGCAAACGCGAAAAAAAGTGCGCTCGTTAATTTGCCGTGACGCATCACTTTGCCTCGCTATGTGTGGACAGAAAGGTAGCGATATTTTCGATATCGGCATCACTGAAGCTTGTAGCCTGCGCTTGCATAGTCGGATGCGTGCGCTCGCCAGTTTTATAGGCCTTGAGTGCAGCCACTAGATATTCGTAATTTTGCCCGGAAATCTTTGGCACATTGTATTGGGGATAGGCGTTTTTATACTGCTCAATACCGTGGCAGCCAGAACAGGTGTACGTCAGATCGTGGCCAGCAACCGGATCGCCAACTGCCGATGCGCTCGGCGACATTGCGGCCAATACAAGTGTCAATCCAATATTTAGCCCTATATATTGGGCTCTGTGCGAAAAACTCATCACAGCTTCCTTCAAATTATGATTTTTGGATCATAGCGGCATCCGCGTCTAATTGGCAGGCGTCTAAACTGTCATTTTACAACTTGTTTGCCTTGGCAACTAAGCCAACAGAAAAGTTGTCCGCACGCGGTATGGTTCGGCGGTAGTTGTTAAAGAAAGGATCTGGCGTATGCACTTGCCCGATACCAATCTCTTGCGCGTGCTTGAGCGCCCTATGCAGTATTTTCATAGCATCAACAGTGGCTGCTTCTAAGTTTTGTCCACGCGCTAAAAAGGCGGTAATCAGTGCTGCGAGCGTGCAGCCAGTTCCGTGTCCGTGTATGTCTAATCTTTGGGTGATGAACCAACGTGCTTTAACGCCATTTGCGGTTTGCATCAGCAGCAAATCTGCGCATTGATCGCTTTCGCTAGTTCCAGCAGGTGCATGGCCGCCTTTTAATAATACGGCTTGGCAGCCAAACATCAGCAGCTGATTTGCCGCGAACAGCATATCCGCGCGTGAGTTGATGGCGCCACGGTTCAATAATGCTTGAGCCTCCGGCAGATTCGGGGTTAACAGCGTCGCCTGCGCAATAAGCGGGCGATAGGCGGTTATTGCGTTTTCATCCAGCAGCTTCGCGCCGCTAGTGGCGATCATTACGGGATCTAGTACGAGCGGTGCGGGCAATTGAGAGATAGTATGGGTGACCGCGTTGATGGTGGGCGCATCAACCAACATCCCTGTTTTGATCGCGTCAATCGGAAAGTCGCTTATCAGCGCCGCCAACTGTGCGGCCACGGCCGCAGCACCGCTGGGGTAGATGGCGTTAACGCAGCGCGTGTTTTGTGCCGTAATCGCGGTGATTGCGCTTAGCCCAAAAGCACCGGCGGCGGCGAACGCTTTTAAGTCCGCCTGAATTCCGGCACCACCGCCAGAATCGGATCCGGCAATGGTCAGGGCAAAAGGGTAACGGGTGTTGTTTTTTTGCGACATATGTTTTTTTATTGCGACAGGGCGTTGACAGGAGTGTTGTTTTTACGCACTATAACAATCACTAGAGGACTTCCTTTGGTTGATTAGGGCGATGGTGACAAAAAAATTCTTTGCAAATGCAACGCGAACAGCTCAAATAGTGCCGTTCGCGCTTTTTTTCTGCACAGTTCCGCTATGTTCAATAGCGGCAGACCGTTTTGACTCTAATTTTTCGAATAGCTCGAATTTTACAAGTACAGGCGGTAGTTCGTCAGCAGCGCTAAGCGCTCAATGGCGGCAATTCATTGCGCAAGAATTTCAACGAGCCGTGGGCGTTGAGCCAACATCCGTAGAGTCCGATTCGTATCTAGGCAGCCTTTCCAACACTATTCGCAGTGCATTGCAGCGTGAAATTAGCGCGGCGTTGAAAATAAGCAACTCCAGCGCGATCAAAATCGAGGTGCGCGATGGCAGTTCGGGCCTGTACGATGTGCCTGGACTTGGGCTGGTGCGACAAGTCGGTGGTTTTGCAAGGGGTCATCAAGTTTCGCCGACGCTAGTCAGCAAGTTCGGAAATGGTGAGGTGCACATAGGCGGGCTTTTCACCTATGAAAGTTTTTCTGCTACAGGGCTGGGCTCGACTTCGCGCAACTCAGGTTTAGGTTCGGAAGATTCTGCCGGGAGCGCTTTGGTGATGGGCTGGACGGGTGCGATTGCCCCGAGCGTTGAGGGTTTTGCTTCCCTTCAAACGGTTACGCGCATGGATGAATTTCGCAGCTACCGTGGATTGTTTACACAAGCAGGGCGCTTCGACCAGCCCGCCCGCGTTCGGGCAGGTCTAAATTACGCCGTGATGCCGACCGCCAAACTGGCATTTTCGGTTGAGCGGGTGGATTATTCAGCGGTTCAGCCGTTTGCGTCACGATTATTGCCAGATCGCTTTGTCTCATTGCTGGGTGATAGCGCAAGCCCGACGTTTTCGTGGCAGGATTTAACTGTTTATCGAATGGGGTTTGACCAACGTATAGGCGAGCGCACCTTGTTCTCAGTTGCCGTATCTTCCAGTTTGCAGCCGAATCCTACCGACGCTAGACTGCGTCGCGCCCTTGCGCCTGGCTCAACTGACTACACGCTTTCTATGGGTTTCGAGCGTGCCTTTTCGGATGCAGCGCGAATACGCTTTGGCGCTAGCTATATGCCATTCTCATACTTCTTTGGTCCTTCGCTATTGAGTTCTGCGCAAGATTATTCGGGTGCTAGAGTGGAAGCCGAGGCGCTTTTTGAAGTAAATTTTTAGCAACATTGCGCACAATTTTTACGCAGTAATTTTAGCCTAAATGCTGCTCTCTGGCGTTCTCCTGTTCGTGCTTTCGTGTGAAATCCTACTGCTGAGCTGGATTGGAAGCGGCTGGGTGGCTTCCGGTAATTCAATCTATTGTGTACTTAGTGTGCTTCTGTTGTTTGCTTGCCTTTGGCGGTCGTCATTGGTGCTGGTAACCTTTGCTTTAAGCGGTGGTTTACGCTCGCAACGGTTGACTCCAGCAATCAAAACGATCATCGGTGAAATTTTGGTTGTGCTCTATCTGTACACCTACGCACAAGTTTTTCACGCTATTTTTTATAGGTTTAAAGAATCGCGTGGTGCTAGCGTGTCTGCGCCGCGAACTGGCCCAGTCATTGTGCTGGTGCATGGCTTTGTTTGTAACTCTGGCTTGTGGGTGGGCATGATTCGGCATTTGCGTGACGCTGGATTTGATCGTGTGCATACGGTCGATTTGGACCCACTTTATCGCTCGATGAGCAAAAGCCTAGCTGAGTTTGACGCGAGTTTGAGCAAAATTATGCGGCGCGAAAACTCTCACGAGGAAGTAATCCTGATTGGGCACAGCATGGGGGGCGTGTTGGCGCGGGTGTTTCAAAACCGACACCCGGAGCGCGTGCTGGCCGCGATTAGCATCGGCGCGCCGCATGCCGGAACAGATCTTGCGCGGCTGGTCAGTACGATTGACGCCGGTCCGGCGCGCCCCGATACCCGCTGGCTCATGGAGTTTAATGCAGCACTTGCGGCGGAACAGGATGCCACGTTGCGGCCCGCATTAAATATTTGGAGTGGCGTCGACAATATCGTTTACCCGCAAGGAAACGCGGCGCTGAGTTCGGGCGTTGATTTTCGGCTGAATGGTCTGGGGCACCTGCATCTTGTATTTTCCAAGCGCGCCCTGAACCCTGTGACTGAATTTATCCGAAAATTAGGCGAACGCTAAAACTATGAGTATCAATATAAACCAGCCTGCACCTGATTTTTCACTCCCAGCCGATGATGGCAGTGTCTTTAGCCTGAGTGCCTTTTTGGCCGCAAGCAAGTTGACAAACAAGGAAAATGCGCGCGTTTTGCTGGTATTTTACCCTGCGGATGAATCGCCGGTGTGTACTGCACAACTGTGTGAATACCGGGATGAGATTGATGAGTTTAAGGGGCTAAATGCCACCATCATTGGGATTAGCGCGCAAGATAGTGAAAGCCACGTAAAATTTAAGCAAAAGCGCCAGCTGCCTTTTACATTGCTGTCTGATAAGGGCTTGCACGTGGCAAAATTGTATGGCGCGAAAGGGCTACTTGGTATGAAACGCGCAACTTTTTTAGTGGATGCGAGCGGTATCTTGCGCTATCAACACGTTGAGGCGACGGCGCTGTTTCGCAGAACGGCAGAGGAGCTGGTTGGCGTGCTGAAGCAACTGGACTTGTCTGGCGTGTCGCCTGATCGGCGAGACTTTTCTGGCGTGTCACCTGATCGGCGAGACTCAGCCCAAAACGTGGAGTGAAACAAACGATGGCGTCCCAGGATGGCGTAGTCACAAAGGCGAGCGGCGCAGCAGCGCTCAAATATCAGCTTGAACGCGTGCGTCGCGCGCGCGATCCGCAAGATCTGCGCAATCACGATCCACGGCTTAAAAACCTGCAAACATGGCAAGCCGCGCGTTTGGAGCGTGACTACACCGATGTGCGCAAGGTGCCGAAAAATTTGCTCGCTTGTAACTTCTTTCTCAATGAACTTTATGGTGACGCAGATTTTGCCCGTCGCGACCATGATGTGGAGCGTATTTATCCGATTATGGTCAAGGTTTTGCCTGGTGCCGTGCTTGGAACCGTTAGCCGTGCGGTCGAGCTTAATGCGCTCAGCCACGAACTTGATCTGGCAATGCTGGTGCATTTGCCGAATGGAGTTTTGAGCGAAGCTGACTACGTGCACGCCTATCGCTTGAGCGTGCCGGTCGATCAACGGCGCTATCAGCTGTCGCTTATTTTGCGCCTTGGGCGCGAGCTTGCGCGCGTGGTCAGAATTCCATTGATGTATCGATTGCTGCAATTGTGTCGGTGGCCCGCAAAAATGGCGGGGCTCGGTGCGCTACAGTTGTTCTTGGAGCGCGGTTTCGCTGCCTTTGTTGCCCTGGATGGCGCAAAACCCTTCCTCGGTGAAATCCGCACGCGTGAAGTGGCATTTTTGAAGCGTTGTATTGCTACGCAGTAGTTGGCTTTAAGCTCGCAAGCTCAGGCGCGCCACCAATCGAGCCCCTGCAACCACCAATATTTGCTCTGCGCCGCCGCTAGCCCCAATGCGCCGTAGGTTCGCGTCAAGCCAAAGCGCTTGAGATCTAGATAACTCTTATCATTACTGGCAATCGCGCATGCCAGTGTTTCACCGGCAACACAACACGGTGCAAGTCCATGCCCGCCAAACGCTTGCGCATGCCATAAACCTGGCTGTGTTTGCCCAATCTGCGGCATTTCGTGCCTCGCATAGCTCATCAGGCCGCTCCAAGCGTGTTCGATTTTTACGTCTTTGAGCTGTGGGTAGACGCGGAGCATATCGGCGCGCAGCATTTTTGTGACTTGCGCGGGTGCTGCATCTCGGACGTTGATGCGTCCGCCCCAGACGATTCTTTGATCCATCGTCGCGCGGTAGTAATCAAATGCGAAGCGGGTATCGTAGACGGCGGCGTCGGTATTGATGATCTCTTTTAAGCGCGCGCCCAGTGTTTCTGTGGCGATCACATAAGTTGCAATCGGCAGCACCGCGTTGCGAAGGACGGGCTGGTTTTGCGCAAGTTTGCCAGCCAAATAGCCACCGCAGGCGAGTACAATGTGGTCACATTCCACGTTGCCATGACTCGTTGCTACGCGCCAACGCTTATTTATGTCAGTCGAGTTGACGATAGGTGTGACGCTTTCGACGCTCACCTGTTCTACAATTTTTGCGCCTTGCGCGCGTGCGGCTTCAGCCAAACCCCGAAGCAGTCTCAATGGATTTATGTGCAGCGCATTACGTTCAAAAAGTGCGCCGCTGTAGCGTGTAGTGTTGAGCATCTTGTTTAATTCTGACTTGGAAATACTCTGCCAGTCACTCGAAAATTGCTCTTTCAGCAGGTTTTGGCGTGCGCTAAGGAGGGTGGGGTCATCAAACCAATTCGCCCAAAGCACACCAGCATCGACGGCGTCACAGTCGATTGCGTAGCGCCCAATTCGGCTTCGAATCAAGTTCACTGCCGCTTGCGTGCGCTGATACCAAGCCCGCGCTAATTCTGGGCCGAGCGCTTTCAGCAATGCGCTTTCGCCCAAAGAATAGCCCGCAAAAACAAAGCCACCATTGCGCCCAGAGGCTCCAAAGCCGATCGTGTTTTGTTCTAGCACGAGCGCAGATATGCCGCGTTCGGCGAGCCCAAGGGCAGTATTTATGCCCGCAAAGCCACCGCCAATAATGACTGTATGGGCCTGCCCGGGTGCTTGCCAAGCATCAAAGCGGGGTGGCGCTGGGCTTATGGCATGGTAGAGGCTTTCAATAGTGGTTATTTTCATGTTTCATAGTTTGCCAGCTGTACGCGCATCGCAAAAGCTTTAGCCTTGCTCCTGACGTTCATACAATTCGCCGTTACACTTCACGCAGATAGATATTCAAATACAAATGTCGGTCAGTGCATCGCTGAGCCCGAATCGACGCTGGCGCAATAGACACGATGGAATTAACAATGAGCCAATTGATAGGCAGCTACGAAGTTTTATCGGAACTGGGCCGAGGTGGTATGGGCGTGGTGTACAAAGCGTTCGAGCCTAAGCTCAAGCGGGTCGTCGCGCTTAAAATGTTGAATGAAGGCATCGCGCACCAACCGGGCCTAGTGGAGCGTTTTTATCGTGAAGCGCATGCGATGGCGACCTTAAGTGACCCAAATGTGGTGCAAATTTACGCCGTTGGCGAACATCAGGGGCAGCCATTTTTCGTCATGGAATATATTGACGGCGAATCCCTAGGCGGACGGTTAAAACGCGAGCGAATGAGTGTGCGTGAGGCGCGTAAGGTGATGCTACAGGCGGCCAGCGGCTTGCAGTCGGCGCACGAGCAGGGATTGATCCATCGAGATATTAAGCCCGGAAACCTAATGCTGACGCAAAAAGGTAGCGTCAAAGTGACCGATTTTGGTATCGCCCTTGCAGAAGGTACCGGCGAGCGGCTTACTGGGACCGGTGGCATTATTGGTACGCCCGGCTATTTGTCGCCAGAGGCTTGTTTAGGCGAACCCTTAGATGCGCGCACCGACATATTTGCTTTAGGTGTGGTGTTTTATGAAATGTTGACTGGTCGCTTGCCATTCGACGACAAATCGCCGTATGCGCTGATGGCGGCGGTGGTGCAAGCGCAGATTCCAGATGTCACATTACTAAACAGCGAAGTCGATCAGAACACCTTGGCGATTTTGACGCGAATGCTGGCGCGCCGTCCGGCGGAGCGTTTCCAAAGCTGTGCCGAAGTGGTCGCTGCGTTGGAAGCGGGTATGAATGCATCATCGATACCACCAGCACGTCCGCCAGCCGGAAATATGGCGGCGGCTGTGCCACCGATTCGGATGCCAACACCTGTGCCTGTGGCAAATTTCGCGACACCGCCGCAAAGCCCGCCGCCGCAAAGCCATTCGATGCACAACACGGGCCCAAATTACCCCGCTCCCAGCCATCCGGCCGCAAGCTATGTTCCAGCGACGAACACCGCACCCGGATACTCGCAGCCGCAAATGTCGCCGCAAGGCTACATGCCGACGCAGCCGATCAATATGCCACCGCAAAAAGCTAGTCTTCTGCCGTGGGTTTTTGGTGGACTAGGTGCATTCGTTGTAGTTGGATGGTTCGCGCTTTCGCCAAGTCAGTCAATAAGCTCAGAGCCGGCCCCAGAGCCAGTTCCAGTTCCAGTTCCAGTTCCAGTGTCTTATCCCGTTCCCATCGGCGAAGATGGCAACGTTCAACCGGCCCCGGTGCCAGTTCCCAAATGCCCT
>JANNYA010000211.1:0-18953 GCA_031409855.1 Rhodanobacteraceae bacterium
GCGCGGGCAAGTGGTCGGGCGTTGGGATAACCATGAATTCGTCGTTTTGATGCCCTTAGTGCCGGAATTTCAGGCGCAAAAACTTGCCGATACTTTGGTGGCGGCTATTGCCCGCGATATCAACTTAAAAGCCACCGACGCGGCGCTACAGTAAACCGCCAGCATCGGCTTTAGCTAAAAATTCCCCAGCGACACGCACTTTTTGCAATTGCTAGAGCTCACGACCAAGGGCAAGGATCAGGCGAAATATCAGGGCGGCAACACCAGCCGACGCGGCAATGAAGACAACGTCGGTGGCGTTAACTTTCAAAATTTCTAGCCGCCCGCTAGTTTAAATCTTGTTGAGTTGTTTGACTCGGGGGAATCTGGCGAAACGTCAAATTTACTCTGGGCGTACCGACTGCCGCCATTTTTGGTAGCGCATGTTGGTAATTTTTTTGTGTGGTTCCCGCCATAACGAGCTGGCTTCCCGAGATTAAAATAAGTTCAGTCTTTTCCGGCAGCGTTTTGTGCCGCAAACAAAAACGCCGAGGCGCGCCTAAGCTGACGCTCGCAATCAGTGGCTTCGCGCCTAGTTCAGGCTCGTCATCACTGTGCCAACCCATGCTATCGGCGCCACTGCGGTAAAAATTCGCCAACACACAGTTAAATTCGCCGAACCCCGCGCCTGCCAATGCTTCGCGCACAATAGTTAACTCAGGCGTCCACGCTTTCGGTTCATAGCGCACTTTGGAATAGCGATAGCTGCAATATGGCTCGCCATGCCAACTGGACAGGCGCGGAGCCGGTATATTGCGGCCAAAAATATTGACCAAATGCGTTTCCCAGGGCGTGCTGGCAATCAAATCGCGCAGCAGTTGCGTCGCTTTCGCATCGTCAAGGAACTGAGGGTAAAACTGCACATCGGCGTCTACAAGAGGGATTATTCGGGATGAACGCATCGTTTCCTGCAAAGTCTCTAGGTTGGCAAACTTCAGACGTCTAGACGCCGATACTGAACACCCCATACGGCGGCGTAGGCTGCGATCTATCTCTTTATCGCGATAGAGAGATAAACTTTATCCTATCTGGTTTTCCAAGCTATTCCCATGCCCGCTGATGTTGTTCTAGACGCTGACGGCGTTTTAAACCCAAGTCCACCGCCACGCTACACCCGCTTGAGTGGGCTTGAACCGCTGGTGCTGACGCCGGAACTCAACTTTGTCAACGTCGGCGAACGCTGCAACGTTACCGGCTCAGCGGCGTTCAAAAAGCTAATTAAAGACGGTGATTTTGCCCAAGCGGTTGAAGTAGCGCGTCAGCAAGTACAAAACGGCGCGCAAATTCTGGACATCAACATGGACGAGGGCTTGATTGACTCGGAATTGGCGATGACCACTTTTTGCAATCTAATTGCCGCAGAACCGGACATTGCGCGCCTGCCGGTAATGGTGGATTCCTCCAAATGGAGCGTAATCGAATGCGGTTTGAAATGCCTGCAAGGTAAAGGCATCGTCAACTCGATCAGTCTTAAAGAAGGCGAACCAGCATTTATCGCTGCAGCGAAAAAAGTGCGCGCTTATGGTGCGGCAGTGGTGGTGATGGCGTTTGATGAAGTCGGGCAAGCCGATACCAAAGCCCGCAAAATCGAAATTTGCACACGCGCTTACCATATTTTGGTGGATGAACTCGAGTTTCCACCCGAAGACATTATTTTCGACCCGAATATCTTTGCGATTGGCACCGGCATCGAGGAGCACAGTAACTACGCAGTGGACTTTATCGAAGCCACCGCTGAGATTAAGCGTACCCTGCCCCACTGCCATATTTCTGGCGGCGTCAGCAACGTCAGCTTTTCCTTTCGCGGCAATAATCCGGTGCGCGAAGCAATCCATAGCGTATTTTTATTCCACGCGATCAAAGCTGGCATGGACATGGGCATCGTCAACGCCGGCATCTTGCCGATGATTGATGATTTACCAAGCGAGTTGCGTGAGCGGGTCGAAGATGTGGTGCTAAACCGCCGTGCCGATTCGACTGAACGGCTCTTAGAAGTCGCCGATCGCTATAAAAAGGGCGCGGTTAAAGCCGAAGTCGCCACCGAAGCGTGGCGCGATTTCCCGGTGATTAAACGCCTAGAACACGCGTTAGTGCATGGCATTGATCAATACGTTGAAACTGACACGGAAGCGGCACGCATCGGTTTCGATAAGCCGCTTGAAGTCATTGAAGGTCCATTGATGTCGGGCATGAACGTCGTCGGCGATTTATTTGGCGCGGGCAAGATGTTTTTGCCGCAAGTCGTGAAATCCGCGCGGGTGATGAAAAAGGCGGTGGCATATTTATTGCCCTATATCGAAGCGGAAAAACTGCGCAGCGGTGACGTGGCGAAAAACAACGGCAAAATTATCATGGCGACCGTGAAAGGCGATGTTCACGACATCGGCAAAAACATCGTTGGCGTGGTACTGGCCTGCAATAATTTTGAAGTGATTGACTTGGGCGTGATGGTACCGGCGCAAAAGATTTTAGATGCTGCGAAAGAACACAACGCCGACATGATTGGCTTGTCTGGCTTGATTACGCCCAGCTTGGATGAAATGAGCCATTTGGCGAAAGAAATGCAGCGCCAAGGCTTCACCTGCCCCTTGCTGATCGGCGGCGCCACCACCTCGCGCGCGCACACGGCGCTGAAAATTGAGCCTTATTACAAAGCTCCAACCGTGTGGGTTAAAGATGCCTCGCGCGCTGTTGGCGTGGCGCAAAATTTGGTCAGTAAAGAAAAATATGACGCTTTTGTCGCAGAAACACGGGCGGATTACGCCGAAGTACGCGAGCGCCACAAAGACAAGTCTGGCGCCAAGAAATTAGTCACGCTTGCGCAGGCGCGGCAGAACCGTTTTGACGGCGAGTTTGAAACCTACACGCCGCCAGTGCCAAAGCAGCTAGGCGTGCTTGCCTTCGACAATTACGATTTGACCGAGTTGGTCAATGTAATCGACTGGACGCCGTTCTTTCAGACGTGGGAATTGGCCGGGCGCTATCCAGCAATTTTGGACGATGCCGTTGTTGGTGTGCAGGCGCGCGAATTGTTTAACGATGCGCAAAAAATGCTGGGCCAAATCGTCAGTGAAAAATGGCTCAGCGCGCGTGGCGTGATTGGGCTGTGGCCCGCCAATGCCGTTGGCGATGACGTGGTGTTAGCCAATGGCGCAATACTGCATTGTTTGCGTCAACAGGCCGATAAGCCACCCGGTCGGCCGAATTTATGCCTAAGTGACTTCATTGCGCCAAAAGCCAGCGGTAAAACCGACTATATCGGCGCGTTCGCAGTGCAAACCGGCGGCACCATTGACGAAAAGGTCAAAGCCTATGAGGCCGCGTTCGATGATTACAGCGCGATTTTGCTAAAAGCACTCGCGGATCGCTTAGCCGAAGCCTTCGCCGAGCGCATGCACCAACGCGTACGCACCGAATTTTGGGGCTACAGCGAGGATGAAAACCTGGCGAATGACAAGCTCATTGAAGAAAGCTATCGGGGCATACGCCCCGCGCCCGGCTATCCTGCCTGCCCGGATCACACCGAAAAGCGCACGATTTTTCGGCTGCTGGATGCCGAAAAAAACGCCGGCATGACGCTCACCGAGTCCTGCGCGATGTGGCCCGCCTCGGCGGTCAGCGGCCTGTATTTCAGCCATCCGGAAAGTCAATATTTCGTGGTTGGCCGGGTAACTTTAGAACAGGTGACGGACTATGCCAAGCGCAAGGGCGACAGTGTTAGCGATACTGAGCGCTGGTTGGCACCGATATTGGATTACGATCCAGAGTGAACTCACGGGAACGTTGGTAGTTGACAGACAGCGTTAGGGAAGCGGACTCATATGCGCATATTTGATGGCGCCGCGATCAAAGCTTACAGTAGTTTTGCAACCGGCAGCGCGCCCAGAGCTGGCGATCAGGGCATCTGCAAAATCAGCGCCTGTAGCGTAAAGAGAAACAGCCTCGCCAATACGCATCGACTGCTCAAGGACTAGCTCAGGAGCGCGCAAAAGGCGCGCCAGCAATTCCTGCACTTGGAATTTGGACAGCTTGTATACCCGCTCGAATACCCACACAGACTCCACCAAGGTCGTTAACGACAAATATCCCTGATTTTCTTTATTCAAAGAGGCGAAAAAAGTGTCCGCTTGCGCCGACTGCCGGAGGTCATCTTGCACCACGAAACGGACCAATACGTTGGTGTCAATGCCAGTCATGTTTGTAGAAAATTCTCGGCCGCACGCGCGCGCACGGCCTGTGCCATATCATCTAGAGTAGCGTTGATCGGGCTTTTGCCGAACATCCCGCGAATACTTTGCACACTTACTGCTTCAACAACACGCAAAACAATGGCGTCGCCATGCGGCTCAAAACTAATTTTGTCGCCCGCATCAATGCCTAAGCGCGCGCGAATTTCTGCGGGTATTGTGACTTGCCCCTTGGTGGTCAATGTTGCGATTCTCATATTCCGCCCTCTCGTTTGCGTCTTACGAAAAAGTAAGGATACAGGAAAATGAGCGATTTCATCGCCACTAAGCCCCCTGCGCAATCAAAGTCGCATTACCACCCACCGCCGCAGTGTTTACCGTCAGCGTGCGCTCGGTAACAAATCGATGCAAATAATGCGGGCCGCCCGCTTTCGGGCCGGTGCCGCTCAGGCCTTCGCCACCAAAAGGCTGTACGCCGACCACAGCGCCGACCATATTGCGATTGACATAGCAATTGCCGACCCGCACGCGCTTTTGGATGTGCTCGATGGTGGCATCGATGCGGCTGTGGATACCTAAGGTCAAGCCGTAGCCGCTGTCGTTAATGCTGTCGATCACCGCATCCAGATCTTTCGCTTGATAACGAATGATATGCAGCACCGGGCCAAATACTTCGCGCTGCAGCACTTTCAGCGAGGCAATTTCATAGGCGCATGGCGCGAAGAAGGTGCCGCTGGCTAATGATTCTGGCAGCGGCATTTGCGCAACCAAACTGGCTTCACCAGACGCCACGAGTTTGTCCATTCTTGCTGCGTGATCGAGCAAAATTTTGCGTGCGCCTTGATCAATGACTGGGCCTAAATCGCTAGTCAATTGCTCCGGCAAACCCATACGCAGCTCGCCCATCGCGCCCTGCAATAAGTGCGCAACGCGATCTGCAATCACATCGGCAACAAACAGCACACGCGTTGCCGAACAGCGCTGACCAGCGGAGCCAAATGCGCCGGTAATCGCATCTTTGACAATTTGCTCCGGCAGCGCGGAAGAATCACAAATCAGCGCGTTTTGGCCGCCGGTTTCTGCGATTAAGGTGGCAATTGCGGCGTCGCGCGCCGCCAATGCGCGGTTGATGGTGCGGGCGGTTTCGGTGGATCCGGTGAAGCAAACGCCAGCGGTACGCGCGTCCGAACACAGTTTCGCACCCACCGTGGCACCAACGCCCGGCAAAAACTGCAGTACTTCGCGTGGAATACCGGCATCAAACATCAGCTGGGTGGCGCGGAAAGCCACCAAACTAGTTTGCTCGGCGGGTTTAGCAATCACGGTATTGCCGGTAACCAAGGCGGCGGCAATTTGCCCCAGATAGATCGCGAGCGGGAAATTCCATGGGCTGACGCAAACGAATACGCCGCGGCCATGCAAAAATAGCTCGTTTGACTCGCCAGTTGGGCCAGTCAGTGTGGTGGGCGTGGCGAATTCTTTGCGTGCAATCGCGGCGTAATAGCGGCAAAAATCGGCGGCCTCGCGCACTTCACCGATGCCATCGCCCAGTGTTTTACCGGCTTCGAGCGTTAACAGGGCGATTAATTCACCGCGATGCAGCTCCAGCAAGTCTGCCGCCCGTTCCAGCGCATCCGCACGCAATTCAACCTTGACGCGATCCCACGCCGGTTGCGCGCGATGCGCCACTGCCAGCGCATGCTCAACTTGCGCAGCATCAGCGAAGCGGATCTTGCCAACGACACGCGTGTTGTCTGCCGGTGCCAGCACGTCCGTCCATGGATTGCTGAGGCCTGGCTCAGCGCCACCCAATAGCGGTGCTGCTTGCAAAAATGGCGCGCGCAAGGAGTCAGCAAAGGCTTTTAGCTCACGCTCATTGCCGTAATTGATGCCTTTGCTGTTTTGCCGATGCATGCCATACAAATTGATCGGCAATGGAATACGCGTGTGCGCCTTGGGCTCAGTCGTGCGCGCCAATTCGATGGGATCAATCAGCAACTCCGAGATCGCCAAACTTTCGTCGTTGATTTTATTGATGAAACTGGTGTTGGCACCATTCTCTAGCAGCCTGCGCACCAAATACGGCAGCAAGTCTTCGTGGCTACCGACCGGCGCATACACGCGACACGGCGCGTTCAAGTGCTCGGCGCCGATGACTTCGGCGTACATATCCGCACCCATGCCGTGCAGGCGTTGAAACTCAAATTGCGCGCCCTTTCCCGCCGCTTGCGCCATTTGATAAATCGCCGCAATCGTCATCGCATTGTGGGTAGCGAACTGCGGATAAAAAAGCGTGCCGTAGGACAGCAGTTTTTTCGCGCAAGCAAGAAAACTCAAATCGGTATTGTGTTTGCGGGTAAAAACCGGATAACCCTGATGCCCTTCAATCTGCGCGCGCTTTATTTCCGAATCCCAATACGCGCCCTTAACCAAGCGCACGCAGATGCGCCGCCCAACCTTCTTGGCCAATTCCGCCAACTCATCGACGACATACACCGCACGCCGCTGATAAGCCTGCAGCGCCAGCCCAAAACCGGCCCAACCATCCAGCGATGCGTCAGAAAACACCGAGGCAATAATGTCTAATGACAGCTCCAACCGATCCGCTTCTTCAGCATCAATCGTCATTGGAATACCCACCGATTTCGCCAATTGCGCCAGGCGCAAAATTTTCGGCACCATCTCATCCATCACTCGCGCACGATTCGCCACTTCATAGCGCGGATGCAGCGCCGACAGTTTGACTGAAATGCTGGGTGCGCCGGTCAAATCCGCATACGGGCCGCGCGCGCCAATGGCTTTGATCGCGGCTTGATAGGACTCAAAGTAGCGATCCGCGTCCGCTGTGGTTAATGCCGATTCACCCAACATATCAAAGGAATGGCGATAGCCTCGGCCATCTTTGCCTTCCGAGCGCGCCAATGCTTCTTCGATGGTGCGCCCCATCACGAACTGATGGCCCATGATTTTCATCGCTTGGCGCACCGCCACGCGTATCACCGGCTCGCCACTGCGGCCAATCATGCGTTTAAGGCTGCTTAGCCAATTTGATTTACTTTCATCCGCCAAATTCACCAGTTTCCCGGTCAGCATCAAACCCCAGGTGCCGGCATTGACGAACAACGAATCCGACTTGCCCGCATGCGAGGCCCAGTCCGCTTCCCCCAACTTATCCGAGATCAATTTGTCCGCCGTGTCGCCATCCGGAATACGCAGCAGCGCTTCGGCGACGCACATCAGCAGCACGCCTTCTTCGCTGGACAGATCGTATTGGCGCATTAACGATTCCACCGGCGAGGCCTGATCTTTCTTTTTACGCGTGCGCTCAATCAAATCACCGGCAAGTTTTGTGACTTTCGCCTGCGTTTCCGAGTCAACTTCGGCAATGCGAATCAATTCGCCTACAACTTCGGCTTCGTCACGGCAAAAGCTTTCGGTCATGCGCTGGCGAGCGGCGTCTTGTTTAGGCGACAACGGTGGGTTGAGTAGGATCGATTCGGGCGCGGCGACGGTCATAAAAGGTCTTCTACATTCGGAGCTAAATTGTGCGCGGAGAATAGCAGCGGCTGCGCCCGCGCGTTAGCTTTGAATATCGCCACCAGGCAAATCGGACATAAACATCAACGGCATGTCGCAATACGAAAACTTTGTCTGCTTGCAGCCAAGCCGCTACAGCGAATCTGAAGCAAAATCCGCCAATCTTGAACGCTCGCCACGCCGTAAAGTCACGTGACCGCTGTGTGGCCAAGCTTTAAATCGATCCACGACATAAGTCAGTCCGCTGGTAGTTTCGGTCAAATAAGGTGTGTCGATTTGCTCGACATTGCCCAAGCAGACGATTTTGGTTCCTGGCCCAGCGCGGGTAATCAAGGTTTTCATTTGCTTCGGCGTCAAATTTTGCGCTTCGTCGATAATCAAATAGCGGCTCAAAAAAGTGCGCCCACGCATGAAATTCATCGAGCGAATTTTGATGCGCGAGGCTAATAAATCATTGGTCGCCGCTTTCGCCCAACTGCTGGAATCGCGCGGGCTAGCCAAGACTTCTAAATTATCCTCGAGCGCACCCATCCAAGGCGTCATTTTTTCTTCTTCGGTGCCGGGCAAAAAGCCAATGTCTTCGCCGACTGGCACGGTAGCCCGCGTGACGATAATTTCCCGGTAGCGCTGTTGATCCATCGTTTGCGCCAAACCCGCCGCAAGCGCAAGCAGGGTTTTACCGGTACCCGCCGTGCCGAGTAAGGAGACAAAATCGACTTCTGGGTCCATCAGCAAATTCAGCGCGAAATTTTGCTCTCGGTTACGCGCACTGATGCCCCAAACTTGGGCACCACGCCGGTAATCATCAATAATACGCAGCTCAATTTTTTTGCCTTCGACCTTGGTGACGCGCAGCTCAACCGCTTCTTTAGATTCAAAAAAGACGCCCTGATTCACGTGCCACGCCTGCCCGGCCTTGGCTTTGATGCGATAGCAAGTGTGGCCGCGCTCAATCCAAGATTCCAATTCTGGGTGCTGCTCCCAAAATTTCTCCGGAACTTCCAAGGTGCCGGAATAAAGTAATGACAAATCATCTAGCGCGCGGTCATTCTCGTAATCTTCTGCGGCAATGCCGTGAATCGCGGCCTTGATGCGTAAGTTTATGTCTTTACTAACCAACACCGTCGATACATTCGGGTGCGAATCACGCGCTTCAATCAGCGCCGCAAGTATTTGGTTGTCGGGTTTAACATAGCCAAAGTCTTCTTTCGCCAGCCCACCATTGCCCGCGTTCTTCGAGGTGCCCGCCTGCAACAACAGCCGCCCCGATGGCTTATTGCCGCCCAAATCCAGCGCGTCTGGGCGCTTCAGTACGATGCCTTCGGCACCGAGCTGGGCCGCTGTGGCTTTTTCAATCAGCTCGCTCAAAAACCGACTGACTTGCCGCACGTTTCTTGAGACTTCCGACATGCCCTTTTTCGCGGCGTCTAATTCTTCCAACACCATCATCGGAATGTAGACATCATGTTCTTCAAAGCGGAACAGTGCCGCAGGGTCGTGCATCAGCACATTCGTGTCGAGCACGTAAAGTCGTCGTTTTTTTGTCATGCGTTGATTTAATTTAGATTGTGTGACAGCTGTGTGGCAAAACTGCGCGAACAGCGAGGAAAAAAATGCCGATCAACCTTTAATCGGTTCCAAAATGGCATCCAAATTCAGCGAATCACAGAACTCCAGGAAATCATCGCGCAGGCCGGCGATGTGCATCGCCATAGGAATGCCGATGCTGAGCGTCGCGGTAAACATCTCGGCGCCGGTTTGCGCGGCTTTGTAGCGGCTGGAGCTGAGCGTATCGATACTGATATTGCGGCGCGAGAAGAACTCCGCCAACTGATTCAATACACCCGGGCGATCCGCCGCAATCACTTCAATCGCATAGGGCAAGGTATTACCCGGTAAAACCCGAGCACCCGTGCGCTTGAGCGTGACCACCAGATTATCTTCCCGCTGCACGCGCGCAATCGCGGTTTCAAATTTGGCCAGCGCATCCCAACTGCCGCCAGTAAGCAGCTGCACGCAAACTTCGCGGCCCATCATGGTCAGGCGCGCTTCGATTAAATTACAGCCAGCGTCCACTACGCGTTTAGTCAAGGACGCCAAAAGCGCGGTTTCACCGCCCGCAATCGCGCTGACAAGTAGAAAATTATCCTGAACCGGCGGTCGCGATTCAGCTTCGGTCGCGCTGATTTCAGTGCTGAGCTTGAGTTTGGCCATAATTCGGGCGTTAGCCTTGATTGAACTGATGCCTCAGCATACTTGTGGCATACAAGGTGCCGCAACTAACATCGACACATTAACGTAAAACATCCAAGCCAAGTGTGTTTTGCTTGTGTGAAACATCCAACCAAAAACACTTTCAATGTCTGCTTCCCTCAAAGTAATGCCCATACTCGACTCAAGCTCAAGCTTTCACGGCAGCATCTGCGCGCTAATCACGCCGTTTTTGGCCAACGACTGCATCGATTTTGCTGCGTTGACGCGCCTTATCGAATATCAAATTGACGGCGGCACCGACGCACTGGTCATTGCAGGCAGCACCGGCGAGTCAGTTTCGCTGGAAACAGAGGAATTTGAAGCGCTTATGGCTGCCAGCGTAAAAATTTCGGCAAAGCGCATCAAAATTATTGCCGGAACCGGCACACCCAGCACCGCACGCAGCATCGCGCTCGCAAAAATCGCCGCGCACGCGGGCTGCGATGGTGTGTTAGTGGTGACGCCGGCCTACTGTCGGCCCACCCAAGAAGGGCTTTTCCAACATTATCAAGCCATTGCAGACGTAAGTTTGCTGCCAATTTTGCTTTACAACGTGCCATCGCGCACCGCCGTCGATCTATTACCAGAAACCGTCGCACGCCTGAGCGGACATCCAAAAATATGTGGCATCAAAGAAGCGCTGCCTGAAATGACGCGCATCAGCGCCTTGCTTGAGTTGCAAAACGACCATTTTGCGTTGCTGAGCGGCGATGACGCTACCGCCGCTGCCGCCATAGCGCTGGGCGCGCGCGGGCTAGTCAGCGTTGCCGCAAATGCACGACCAGCGTTAATTAAGGCGCTGGTTGATAGCGCGTCGCAAGGCAAGCTGGGGGCCGTAACTGCGCAAAGCCAGGTTTTAACGCCGCTGTTTGATGCGCTTAGCGTCGAACCTAATCCGATCCCGGTGAAATGGGCAATGGCGCATTTGGGCCTTTGCGGGCCGAATATTCGGCTGCCGCTGACACGCTTAAGCGCCATGCATCAGTCCGCACTTGTTTATGCTTTACAGCAAACTGCCACACTCAATTCATTGGCAGCCTAGCCGTAAATGCGTTTTGGCCTAGCCATAACGAATTTTCTATTTAAGGATTTTTCAAAATGTCGCACTTAAACCGCAGCACTTTTCTCGGCCTAAGCCTCGCGTTCGCCCTTACCCAGGGTGCCTGCGCCTGGATGATGCCGAGCGATCCTTATATGGACGCGAAAGTAGTCAAAAATATTGACGTTCCCACCGGACTCGATGCCCCGACACCGGATCCAAATCTGGATGTTCCCGATGGTGATACCTCGGCGGCACCTATTGAAGGCGGACATCGCCCACCTGCCGCTGCCCCGGCCTTGCAAGATGAGCCGCGTGTGGATGCCGTTAAAACCGATACGCCAGCGGGGAAGTAGCATCGCGCGTGCTGCGAAAACTAAACGAGAAGACGCACCGCGCAAACTGCACGCTTGACACGGACTGTTCGCTCGATACTATGCGCAGCTCTACTCAGTCGACAAATTGACTGTTCGCGTGCCCAGATGGCGGAATTGGTAGACGCACTAGTTTCAGGTACTAGCGGGGCGACCCGTGGAGGTTCGAGTCCTCTTTTGGGCACCAAATAGATGTTTAAGACAGCTGCTAATAAAGTTGGTCAGTGAAGTCCGAAACCCCGCATAACAGCGGGGTTTTTTATGGGTTTAGCATTCAAACGCGTCTGCGGAACTAAACGCATGAGCAATCACTCTTGCGACGCTCCATTAGCCTGTGATGTGCCGGTGCCAGTTACTAAAGTCTCGCGAGAGCGAGAGCGACACGACAAACAAGTCTCGCGCGAGCGACACGACAAACAACTCTCGGAAATTTCACCGCCAAATAAATTGTGGCCGTTTATGGCGTTTGCAGGCGTGGATGGTTGTGCTGCTGCAATGTGGTTAGAAAATTTTGTCTCTCGATTGCGCAAACAATGGCGCATGCACGCGGTGAATCTGAGTTTTCTGCTCATCGTTATAGTTTCGCTGTTACTTTGGCAGGCTAAATTTGCCAATTCGACGCGGCTGACCTGGCTGCTTGGGTTTGAGCAGCATGTCAGTGTGACGATCATTTTGATCGTAGTTGTGGCGACCTACCTTCGTTTCAGCCGGGGTGTTGCCGCGCTGCAGAGTGATTGGCTCACGGTGCAGCCTATTCCTTTCGCGCAACGCATTATTTGGCTGCGGGCCAAAATCGCTGCTCGAACGATTTTGGAGCTCGGCGGCTACAGTGTTTTAGTCGCTAGTCTGTGCGGTGCGGTGTATGGCCTTGGCGTGTTGTTATTTGGTGCTGGCTCAAGCCTACTCATGCTGATTCTGCTGGCGCACTGGCAAGCTGTGTTGCAAGCAAAAAACACCGGGCGTGCTGTGGCGGGTGGCTTTGCTGTAGGTATTAAGAATCGACTCGCCCATTTAAACCAAATAAATGCCGCACCAACTAGCGCCAAGGTAATTAACGCCCCGCCCTTTACTACTTGGTTCCATAGTGCCGTTCCACGTGCATCAAAACTACGTTGGTGGTGGCTGTTACCCCTGCTATCACTGCCCATGGGCAGCAAGTTCTTGATTATCGCGGCAATATTTGCCGGTTTCCTCGTTCTGACGCGCTTTGTTACGGTATGCGCCGCACTGTCTAGCGCGTTGGCGGAGATCTCGAAATTAACGCACACTACCCCGCTTAAGCCCGCCCTGCTCTACCGCGCCGCGCTGGTTTTTTCAGCCCAGGGCGCGTTGGTAGTAGCGCTGATTTGTATCGCGATTGGCTTTGCGCCGGTTGGCTTCGCTGGTGCCGTGATCGTGGCTTTAGCAGGGCTGCTATTGCTCGCAACCGCGCTGCATTTTGGCTTTGGCTATCGTTTGGAGCCTGCTGGCACACTGAAAAACCGCGCGGCGAACATGATCGCGCTTTTAATGGGCTTAACGGCAAATGGCTCAACCTTCTTGTTGCCCCTTGTATGCCCGCTACTTTGGCTTTGGCTATATCGACGCGGATGTCGTATTAATTCGCATATGGATTCTGTTTGATTATGGCTAAAACTGATAATGCAAATCCTATCGTTCCCGCACTGCTGGTAACTGCGATGGACGCACATATCCAATCACGCCAGATTTTGCACGCGATCGATTTTAGTTTGGCACCTGGTGCGGTACTGGGCCTGGTCGGGCCGAATGGCAGCGGTAAATCCACGCTGATTCGCTGCATGGTTGGCACGCTGGCACCGCGCGTTGGCAACGTGCAGATTGCCGGTGTTGACATCCAAGTCGATCCGCTAGCCGCGCGATTGCAGCTTGGTTTTGCGCCCGACCCAAACTTGTTGCCCGGTGAATTGACCACGCGGCAAGTATTGCGGTTGAGCGCGATTGCCCGCAGCAATAACAATCAGGCGCAGGTTCCCGATACGAGCTATGTGCATGCAGAGCGCCTAGCGTTAAATCGCTATTTAGACAGTTACATCAGCACGCTGTCGTTGGGAACGAAACAAAAGGTTTCCGTGCTGATCGGGTTGATGCAGGCGCCACAGCTGCTGGTATTGGATGAGGTATTTAACGGTTTGGATCCGAAAAGTGCCTATGTATTGAAGCAAATTTTGCGCGAACTGGCGGCGGAAGGATGCGCCGTCGTACTAGCAACGCATGGTTTAGAGCTGGCCGCAGATTTGCTGACCGAGATGCTACTGCTAAGTGAAGGGCGAATCGGCGCACATTGGCAAGCGAATGAGTTCGCGCAGCTACGTTCAGGCGGTGCGTCCGGCTTGGAGCGCGCGATTGTGCATGCGCTAGACGGTGGCTTGCAGGTAAAAAAACTTAGCTAAAAAATCAGCAAACCCTTTGCATTTTGTTTTTGTAAGGCGTATTTTAGCCAAACAATTAGTGCGAATAGGGACAATTTATGTGTGCTGCCTTCCGAGTTTTATTTCCGATAGCACTGGCGTTGTTTTCCAGTGTTGCGCATTCAGAGTTTTTTCGGATTGCGCCTGCGCAGCCATTGGCGGGTCAAGATTTGTCGATTGAGCTGGATTTTCTAGCCGGTAGCTCGTGCTCGCATGGCTCGCCAGCGCGCGCGGAAGTTGTCAACAATGAGATTTTGATTCGCCTTCCTGAGCCGCGCGCAGGAATTGTGTGTGCACAAGTAACGGTAAATTACCGGCAGACTTTACGCATTAGTGGCGCACAGCTTGCCGCGCCCGGCACCTACCCGGTGAAACTCATTGCCGAAAATGGCCTGGGTGCAAACAAAGATCGTGACCTGCATTTTGGTCTGGTTTCGATTGCCGCTAACGCCGGCACGATAAAGATTCGGCCAGAATCCGGTGCCTGGACAGGCGATAGCGAAGGCCGCTTCCCAACCAGCGGCTTGGGCACCGGCTTTAGTCTGGAACTACAAAATGATGTCATGCTAATCAATTTGAGCGTTTATGACCGTGATGGGCGCTCACGTTGGTTGCTTGCCAGCGGCAAAATGCAAGGCAATGTGTACAACGGTGTACTGAATCAGGTCAATGATGGCCAAGAATTGCTCGGCCCGTACAAAATGCCCACAGTGCAAACAAATATCGCGGACTTCGCAATCGACTTTGTCAGCCCAACCGAAGCAACGGTCTACAGTTTTGGCCGCCCCGAGCAGAACTTCCAGCCGGAAATACTTGCTCGCAGCACATTCACTCGCCTTAATTTTGGCTATGGTGACGGCAAACGTGGCCTTGCTGGTAAATGGGTTTACGTGCTCGACAATAAGATTGCGCAAAGTGAGCCGCTAGAACTTCAAGCTACTGGTGATAACGGCGCGTATGTCAATATTGGTGGCGTCTTTGCGTTGCTGTGTGATGCGCAAGTTCGTGCGCAACTATTGCCGCAAGCCTGCCAACTGCGCAAATTGAACGTGCTGCAGGAAGCCGTATTCGATCAGGTTAGCTACAACCGACTGCGCGGCAAAAATAGCCAAGGCCAAGCCGTCAGCTTAATTCGGCTCGATCAGTAAACTCAGCAGAGAAGCGCCTGACAGAAGCGCCTCACAGAAGCGCCGGACAGCCGCCGGGAAGTGCCGGACAGCCACTTTTAGTCAAGGTAGCGCCGGACACCCATTTTTAGCCGATTTTGAGCCAAAACCTGGCGTCAGCCTAAAACCTGCCGCAAGGTTATGAGCGTTAAAATCGCGCTAGAAATTCCTAAAACCCGACAAAAGTGTCAATGTTGATACCAGTGGATTTGGCAATAGCAGCGACAGAGGCGGCAGTGGCGGCGGCAGCAGCTGTGGCGGCGGTGGCTGTGGCGGTGATTGAAGCGATATTAATGGCGCTAGCTTTGGCGGTTTCAGTTGGCGCAAACCAGCGCAATTCTTGCGCCAACTGCGTAACTTCGCCCAACAAGAGCAAGCTCGGCGACTGCACCTTTTCGCGTGCAGAAACTTCAGCCATATCGCCCAAACGCCCGCTAATCACGCGTTGGTTTTTTCTGGAACCATTTTCCACAATCGCAAACGGCGTGTTGGCAGCGCGCCCGTGCTTGAGCAGCTGCTCCTGAAAAACGCCAATGCTGCTGACGCCCATATAGACCGCCAAGGTCTGGCGTTCCTGCGCGAGTGCGCTCCAATCAAGCGTATCGAGTGATAACTTACAGTGCGCGGTCACGAAGCGTACCGATTGCGCATAGTCCCGATGCGTCAGCGGAATGCCGCTGTAGGCAGCGCACGCAATCGCAGCGGTGATGCCAGGCACGACTTCAAACGCCACGCCGTGCGCTTTCAGAAATTGCAGCTCCTCGCCACCACGGCCAAACACAAAAGGATCCCCGCCTTTCAGACGCACCACCAGCTTGCCAGCGCGTGCATGCGTCAACATTTCCTGATGAATCTGCTCCTGTGGCGTGCAGTGCGCGCCGCCCCTTTTGCCGACGAAAATGACCTCGGCATCGCGCCGTGCCAGCGCCAAAACTTCCGCGCTGACCAGCTGATCGCTCAAAATCACATCGGCCAAATTCAGCAAACGCAGCGCCCGTAGCGTCAGCAAACTGGCATCGCCGGGGCCGGCACCCACTAGCGCCACCCGCCCCACCGGTGCCAGCGTTTGCTGCACACTAATCGCGGCCAACATCGCCGCACGCGCAGCCAATGCATCACCGCTGCGCAACAAATGCAGCGCTTCGCCGCGCAAGCAAGCATCGAAAAAGGCGCGGCGGCGCGTTAAGTCCGGGAACGCCGCGCGAATTTGACTGCGCAGGCTCTGAAATAGCTGAGCGAGCGCGCCGTAAGCATCATCAAACTGCGTCTCTAAGCTCTCGCGTACGTGCCGCGCCAACATCGGCGCCGCACCGCCGCTAGAGATCGCTATTTGCAAAGGCCCACGCTCGACGCGCGCGGGCATGTGAAACGCCGTTAACGCTACATCATCGACGACATTGACCCAAATCCGGCGCGCCGTCGCGGCCTGCGCAACTTGCTCATTGACTGCACGCTCATCGGTTGCCGCAATCACTAACCAAATCGCCGCGCCATCCAGCCACGCCGCCTCAAAAGCGCCTGACAAATAGCGAATACGGCCCGCCGCCTGTAATTCCTGCAAGGAATCATCCAGCTCGGGCGCTCCGACCCAAATCTCAGCGCCCGCTTCCAGCAAGCTGCTCACTTTGCGCTTAGCCACCACGCCGCCACCCACCACCAGCACGATTTTGCCGCGCAGGTCTAAAAATACGGGGAATAAGGGTGGTGCAGCTTCACTCATATGGAGGCATTACTCGGACGCAGTATGGGAGCTTATGAACGCGCGGCGTCAAACAAAAATAAGAAATTGCCTAAAGCAGATAACGAATGGTTATGATAGCGGACGTTTAGACGTCTACACGCAGTTAATGACATGAAACCAATTAGGTAAAATGACACTCACCCAGCTACGATATTTGATAGCAATCAGCGATTCCGGGCTCAACATTACCCTGGCCGCTGAACGCGTGCATGCGACCCAACCCGGGCTGTCAAAACAGCTCAAACTGTTGGAAGAATCGCTGGGCTTTTTACTGTTTACGCGCAAAGGCCGAAGTTTAGAAAGCATCACGCCCGGTGGCGCGCAGATTCTGGTGCATGCGCGCCGCATGGTGTTGGAAGCCCGCAATATCCGCGCCTATGCCGCGAACGAGCGCACCGAACAGCAGGGCAAGCTCACCATCGTCACCACGCCGACCCAGGCGCGCTACGTCTTGCCGCACCCGATTACCCAGCTGAAAAAAAAATATCCGGGCGTCAGCGTGCATTTGCAATCGCAAGATGAAGGTGAAGTGTTGCGCAGCCTGAATTCGGATCAAGCGGACTTAGCGATCATCAGCACCTCGGGCAACACACCCTCCGGCGGCTTCGCCATTCCGCTGTATCGCTGGAAACGCATTGCGATCGTGCCTAAGCAGCATCCGCTCGCCAGCACCACCGGCGCATTGAGCATTGAAGCGTTGGCGCAATACCCAATTATCAGCTACGAATCCACCCTGCGCGCCGATTCGTCCCTGCAGCGCGGCTTTTTAAGCGCCGGTTACGCACCCAATATCGCTATGACTGCGAGCGAAGCGGATCTGATTAAAACCTATACCCGCACTGGCTTAGGCGTAGGAATTCTGGCGGAAATGGCGATCAGCGCCCGCTTAGATCATGACTTAGTGGTGCTGCAACTGCCTTCGGTGATTGTGAGCTGCATTAGCTGGGCAGTATTGCCGCAAGACCGCGTGTTACGCGCCTATGTCCTGGATTTACTATGCGATATCGCGCCACAGCTGGACCGCGTTGATATTCAGCGTGGTATCGCCGGTGAGCAAGAATATATCGCGCCCGCGCCACCCAGTTGGATTGAATTGACGCAGGCGATAAGTTGTTGAGGGAGGCTTTTCCTGATTACGATATGCTGCGGTGCGTATTTCGCGAAAAACATGGAAATGCCAGCGGTTTTTAGGGCGCTGGCATTTTGGTTGTTAAAGGTGGATGTCCTTTGTGGGGCGTCGTTGTTTGTAGCCTTGCGGTTGATGATTTCTATTCGGCCTTGACTGAGATTCCGGTGGGAACCAAATTGAGTGCGTGCAGTATTGTTGCAACTTGATCCATGAATGTTTCTATCTGGTAAGGGCTATCACACCAAATCGACCAGCGGGTTGGGTAAACCGTACAAAGGAACCCGAATTCATGCCCATCGACGAACAAAACAAAGGCACATGCCCCGATACGCTTAAGGGCGATTTCTAACTTTTCCATCAAACCCCTATTTCTGGGTAAAAAATCAAAGTCTCCTTCCGCGTTAAAAGAGACCTGTACAGCCTCCTCCCACCGTTGTCCCAACGATACAGTCGTGTCGCCCAATGCCGCGAGGCGCTCGGAAAGATCGCGTATTTCAGCGTTAAATGTGACGTAATAGTTACTCATTTCACTTCACTTTACTTGGAAAAATCCAATGTTCTTTTTTTGGAAGTATGCTCTCATCCCATCTGGCAGCTCCTGAGATACAACAGCGTATTGTCCTCCTGACTTCTTTGCAGCACTTGCCTGTCCGCCAAAATAGCTCTTCCAATCTTCGTTGAGCATTGAACGCATTCGACCACCGGTCTTCATCTGAAGCCATACACGTTCAGTCGCGTTGCTTCCTTCCAGCAGCCCATCAAACCTCTGGCCATAAGTAGCAACCTTTTGATCAATTGATGCTGCCCCTAGTACCCGACCTGCTCTGGCTTCGTACGCCATTCCAGTTTCAATTGCGCCAGCGCGCGCACCTCCTCCTCCAGGTACGGCACTAAACCCAACAAGCGCCCATTGCTGCCAGCCCCATCTGACAAACTACTTGTCACCTAAGATAACATTCATAGGTCGACAAGGAAAATAGCATGAAAAAGCAAGCAAAATATAGTCAAGAACGGCGCGACCAAGCATTACAGCGCGTCGCGTTGCGCAGCGATAGTCAA
>JANNYA010000212.1:0-32483 GCA_031409855.1 Rhodanobacteraceae bacterium
TGCGGATCGACGCCATTGCCCTTGCTTTTACTCATTTTTTCGACTGGGCCAATGGTTACCGCTTTGCCATCTTTGAGCAAAGTGGCCGACAGCGCCCGGCCTTTGCCATCGCGCTCAACCTGCACTTCAGTCGGCGCAAAATAGCTTTTCGGGCCATCGCTGCTTTCTTGGCGGAAATACGTATCTGCCACCACCATGCCCTGACAAAGCAATTTCGTCGCCGGTTCGTTGCTGCTCACCAAACCCACGTCGCGCATGATTTTGTGCCAGAAGCGGAAATACAGCAGGTGCATCACCGCGTGCTCAATGCCGCCGATATACAGATCAATCGGCAACCAGTGATTCGCACGCTCGTCCAGCATGGTGTTCGCACCCGGCGAGCAATAGCGGGCGTAATACCAGCTGGATTCAACAAAAGTATCGAACGTATCGGTTTCGCGCATCAGTTTTTCACCGGTTTGCGGGTCGGTGTAATTGATAAAATTTGGATCGCTCTTAATCGGGCTGGTCACGCCGCTAAACGCGACGTTTTCCGGCAGCACCACCGGCAATTGATCCAGCGGTACGGGCACCGAGCTGCCATCGGCGCGATACAGCATTGGGATCGGGCAGCCCCAATAGCGCTGGCGGCTAACGCCCCAATCGCGCAGCCTAAAGTTGACCTTGCGCGTGGCTTTGCCAACCGCCGCCAAATCACCAGCCATGGCATCGAACGCTGCTTGGAAGGCTAACCCGTCGTATTTACCGGAGTTAATACACACGCCGTAATCCGTGTAAGCGCCGATTGAGATGTCTGCAGTGGCACCATCAGCAGGCGCAATCACTTGGGTGATTGGTAAGCCGTATTTGCTCGCCATTTCCCAATCGCGCTGGTCGTGGCCAGGAACCGCCATCACCGCGCCCGTGCCATAGCCCATCAGGACAAAATTCGCCGCCCACACCGGAACTTCGGCGCCGGTGATCGGGTGGATTGCCGAAACACCCAGCGCCACACCGCGCTTTTCCGCCTTTTCGATCTCGGCTTCGGCGGTGCCGCCTTTAGTCAAATCGCTCAGCGCCGCCGCCAAACTTGGATTGCTTTCGGCGGCTGCCTTTGCCAACGGGTGTTCGGCGGCCACCGAGATAAATGTGACGCCGCACAGCGTATCGGGGCGGGTGGTATAGACAGTCAGCTTTTCTGCAACCGTCGAATTTACTAGGGCAAAGTCAATTTCCAAGCCCTCAGATCGCCCAATCCAATGGCGTTGCATGGTTTTGACAGAGTCTGGCCAGTCTTTCAGATTATCCAATTCATCCAGCAACTCTTGCGCATAGGCGGTGATCTTGAAAAACCACTGCGGAATTTCTTTTTTCTCAACCAACGCGCCAGAACGCCAGCCGCGGCCGTCTGGGCTGACTTGCTCGTTTGCCAATACCGTTTGCTCAACTGGGTCCCAGTTGACGATCGAGTTTTTCCGATACACCAAGCCTTTTTCATAGAGCTTGATAAACAATTCTTGCTCAAAGCGATAATATTCTGGCTTGCAGGTGATGACCTCGCGGCTCCAGTCATAAGCCAAGCCCAAAATCTTGAGCTGTCCGCGCATGTAATCGATGTTGGAGTAAGTCCACTGCGCCGCTGGCACCTTGTTTTTGATCGCGGCGTTTTCGGCGGGCAGGCCAAAGGCATCAAAACCCATCGGTTGCAGCACATTTTTGCCCATCATGCGCTGATAGCGGCTAATCACGTCACCAATGGTGTAGTTGCGCACATGCCCCATATGCAGCGCCCCGGAAGGGTAGGGCAGCATCGACAAACAATAGAATTTCTCTTTGCTGGCGTCCTCAATCGCTTTAAAGCACTGGTTTTGCGCCCAAAACGCCTGCGCGCTGGCTTCGATCTCGGCGGCGTCGTAAGGGGCGGGCATAGGCTGGGTAGACAAGGTGCTGGTCATAACGAAGCGTCGCTAAAAGTTTAGCCGCCAAGCATAACCGTTGGCGCTGGGCGGCGGCTGAATTTAGGCTTGCACATTTTGCATAAGTCGCATCGCCACTTTCTGCATCATTCGTTGTCGACTCGCTCAGCACTTCGCCATACGCGAGCATGCTCTCGACTCATTTTTCTTCCGCTAAGCCTATGCTTGCAGCATCTCCTTTCACATGAGCGGGCGCCATGACCACAACTTACCCACCCACGGCTGCAGCAATCGCTGAAACGCGCATTGACGGGGCACAGTATGCGCGTGATTACGCGGCATCCATTAGCGATCCCGAGCGCTTTTGGGGCTTGGTTGGGCAGCGATTAAATTGGATCAAGCCCTTCACTCGGGTGCGAGATGTTTCGTTCTTGCCCGAGGACTTCCGGATTCGCTGGTATTTCGATGGCGTATTAAATGTGTCGGTGAACTGCCTTGATCGACATTTGGCGGTGCGTGGAGAGCAAACCGCCATTGTTTATGAAGGCGATAGCCCCAATCTGTGCGGAAACATTAGCTACCGCGAGCTTTACGAGCGAGTCTGCCGCTTAGCGAATGCTTTACGTGCGCGCGGTGTGATTAAGCGCCATTTGAGGCTTTTCCAGCGCTAAGCTTGAGAAAATTCGCAAACGGACTCCGTCATGACCAATTTCACTATCCACAAGCTCGGGCGTCGCCCATTGGCGATGGCGCTGTCCGCACTGCTGCTTAGTGGCGTGATGAACCAACGCGCTGCCGCGCAGGCATTTCCAGCGGTGATCAATCTGTCTAGTTTGAATGGCAGCAATGGCTTTCGCCTCGATGGCGTGGCGGCGTATGACTACTCTGGCCACTCGGTCAGTGCCGCCGGAGATATCAATCACGATGGTCACGACGATTTAATTGTCGGGGCTTATGGCACCGACCCGAACGGCAGCGCCTCCGGCAGCAGCTTTTTGGTGTTTGGCAAAGCTACGCCATTTGCGCCAACGTTGGCGTTATCTGGCCTCAGCGGCACGAACGGCTTTCGCCTAAACGGCGTGGCGGCGTTTGATTACGCCGGCAACTCGGTCAGCGCCGCCGGGGATGTTAATGGCGATGGTATCGGCGATTTGATTATCGGTGCCCTAAATGCTGACTCGAATGGCGGCAACTCCGGCAGCAGCTATGTGGTGTTTGGCAAGGCGACGTCCGCTGCCGCAGCACTTTCGTTGTCTAGCCTAGATGGCACGAACGGCTTTCGGATCGATGGCACGGCGGTGAATGACCGCTCGGGCATCTCGGTCGCCGCCGCCGGGGATGTTAATGGCGATGGCGTTGACGATTTGATTATCGGTGCGCCAAACGCTGACCCTAAAGGCACCTATTCCGGCACTAGCTATGTCGTCTTTGGCAAGGCCACGCCTTTTGCCGCGAACTTGGCGCTGTCTAGCCTGGATGGCAACAACGGCTTTCGCATCATTGGTGCAGCGGCGTATGACCGCTCTGGCGCCTCGGTCAGCGCCGCCGGGGATATCAACGGCGATGGCTATGGCGATCTCCTTATCGGGTCGGTACCAATTTTTGACTCGGATAGCACCAGCTATATCGTGTTTGGCAAGGCCACACCATTTGCTGCGGCGCTTGCGCTTTCTAGCCTCAATGGCACGAATGGTTTTCGTCTTGACAGCGTCGCGGGTGATGGCCCCAGTCGTGCGGTCAGCGCCCTCGGTGATATCAATGGCGATGGTCGCGACGATCTGATTGTCGGCGCGCCAAATGCCGACCCGAATGGGGGCAACTCCGGCAGCAGCTATGTGGTGTTTGGCAAGGCCACGCCCTTTGCCGCAACATTGGCGCTGCCCAGCCTTAACGGCACGAACGGCTTTAGGTTGGATGGCGTCGCGCCAGACGACCGCTCCGGTTACTGGGTCAGCGCCGCTGGGGATATGAATGACGATGGCCATGATGATCTGAGTGTCGGTGCCTTAAATGCCGACCCGAATGGCGATAGTTCCGGCAGCAGCTACGTGGTGTTTGGCAAAGTCACGCCCTTTTCAGCGACGCTTGCGCTGTCTAGCCTTGATGGCACAAATGGCTTTCGCCTTGATGGCGTGGCAGCGGGTGATGTATCCGGCCAATCAGTTAGCGCTGCGGGAGATATCAACGGCGATGGCCGCGGCGATTTGGTTATTGGGGCAAGCCGCGCCGACCCGAACGGCAGCAATTCCGGCAGCAGCTATGTGGTGTTTGGACGCGCACCGGAGCGTATTTTCAACAATGGCTTCGAGTAGCTGCGCGAGTTTCTAGAAAATGCTGTCAACAATCATTCCTTCGCTTGATACCAATTTGGAAATCAACGCCTCACGGCTGTTTGTTTTCTGGCTGGATTTTGTCTCGGATGAGATTCGCCGCACGCAGTCGTTACCGCCGCACAGCGCATAGGTGGCATTTTGCGTGACCCCAAACCCAAGGACTGAAATTATGATTAAAGTGCGCACTATTCAAATTTGTTTTGGCGTAGCGATGGCGTTCGCGGCTTTGCCGGCGTTTGCCGATACGGCGGATTTCGATGCAGTAGCACCCAAGGTCATTACCTGGCGCCGCGATTTCCATCAGCACCCAGAATTGGGAAACAATGAAGTGCGAACCGCCGCAATTGTGGCCAAGCATCTGCAAGCGCTGGGCATGGAAGTACGCACCGGTATCGCGCATACCGGCGTTAGTGGCATCCTCAAAGGTGCGCGTCCAGGGCCAAAAATCGTGCTGCGTGCCGATATGGACGCCCTGCCGGTCAAGGAAGAAACTGGCTTGCCCTTTGCATCAAAAGTGACCGGCAGCTATCGCGGCCAACCGGTGGGCGTAATGCACGCCTGCGGCCACGACGCGCACGTGGCAATTTTGATGGGTGTCGCCGAAATTCTAAGCGCAATGCGCGCAGAGCTTGCGGGAGAAGTGATGTTTGTGTTCCAGCCTGCTGAAGAAGGTCCACCGGAAGTCGGTCAGCCTTTTGGCGCGGCGCTGATGCTGCAAGAGGGCGTGTTTAAAAACTTCAAGCCCGATGCCGTGTTTGGCCTGCATGTTTGGGCGGCACTGCCGGTTGGCAAAGTAGGCTATCGCAGCGGGCCGACGATGGCGGCGGCGGACGAATGGACGTTGCGCATTAGCGGCCGACAATCGCACGGGTCGCGGCCTTGGGATAGCGTCGATCCGATTACCGTTGCTGCGCAAATTCAGCTGGCTACGCAAAGCATCATCGCGCGCCAAATTGACATTGTGCGCTCACCGGTGGTGCTGACCACGGGCGCAATCATGGGTGGGGTGCGCTACAACATTATTCCAGATCACGTCGATATGACCGGCACCTTGCGCACCTTCGATCCGGCGGTGCGTTTGGATGTGATCAAGCGCTTTGAGCGCACCGCAAAAGCGTTAGCCCAGGCCAGCGAAGCCAGCGCTGAGCTGCGTGTCTCCGTCACCGCACCACTCACGGCGAATGACGCCACGTTGAGTGTGCAAGGCGGTGCCTCGTTACGGCGCGCGCTGGCTGATGCGGCCGTGGTCGAAATGCCCTTGCTGACTATCGCCGAAGATTTTTCGCAATATGCCGCAGTGGCGCCAAGCTTCTACTATTTTGTCGGTGCCACCGCGCCCGAAGTTGATCTGCGCACCGCGCCCAGCAATCATTCCCCGAAGTTTATGCTGGACGAGCGCGCCTTGATGATCGGGGTAACGACCTTGACGCAAGTTAGTTTGGATGCTTTAGAACCGAAGTCAAAATGAGTGGAAGCTAGGTTGGCTGCGCATCGCAAAGACTAAATATGCCACCTGGATCCCCGCGTGCGCGAGGATGACAAACGAAGCCGAATCGTCATTCCCGCGAACGAGCCAATGAGGAATAGTGCTGTTCAGGAAATTTTTTATAGAAATGGCATAAAAAATCGGCCCAGTTAATTTCTTAGCTGGTAAAGCGAACTGCCATCGCCGTTGTCGCTAATTTTTTCAATGTTTGGATGATTGCTTAGATACTTTGCCGCAATGCTGGCAGATAGAAACGTCATGCGCACACCCGGCACCGCACGAATGCGCCAATTGCCGTCGGCGCTTGGGTTGAAGATGGTTTGCGCGGCGAGGTAGTTCACGACTGCTTGGCGATTTTCTTCGGGTGCGTTGATCACCACTTTTTCCGCACTCAAGCCTGGAAAACTGCCGCCGCCGTAGGCGCGATAATTATTGCTTGCAACCAGGAATTTCGCCGAATGGTCAATGGCCTTGGCTTCAAATTTCAAGTCGACCACGCGCCTTGCAGTTTTATCCAAAAGCTTACCGTTTTCATCGAATTTGGCTGGCTGGGTTAGATCGAATTCGTAAGTGACGCCGTCAATGGTGTCAAAATTGAAACTGGCAAAATCGCTATTGATTAGCGCCTGCTGTTTCGCACCTTTTGGGTCAATGCGATTGAACTGCCCGGCGGACATTTCCAGCCATTCGCGCACCTCAGCACCGGTGAGCAGCAGCGCTTTTACGGTATTTGGGAATACATATAAATCTGCGACATTTTTGATGGCGATATCGCCCGCTGGAATATCGGTGTAATTGTCAGCGCCATTGCGGCCACCTACTTTGAATGGGGACGCCGCAGATAGCACGCTGTATTTTGCGTAATCGGTGCCTAGTATCGCTTTTTGCACGTAGGCAATTTGCGCGTTCGCAACTAGCTGCACGCTAGGGTCATCGGTGACCTGGGCAAAGTAGCTATAGATTGGCGCGCTCGTAACCGACACCTTGGCGCGCACATACTTTAATGTGCCTGCATGTTCAGCCGCAATCGTTCGCGCCACCATGGCATCGCTTGCCACCAGCGGGCGCTTGTTTGCCACGTCAAAAATGGGCCGGATGCTGGACTGACTGGTGCGCACTTTCCAAGTGCCGCGTTGATTATCAAGCGTCAAATCTATGACGCCCAAATGATCGCCCCAACGCCCGGGCATAACAGCTGCAACACCGTTGATGGTGCCGCGAGCGATGTCAACTTTCGGGTAGTCAGCAAAGGCTGGGCTTGGAAACTCAGCATGCGCGTGCCCGAATAGCAAGGCATCAACCCCCGGTATTTCCGCCAGTTTAGACACCGCATTCTCAGCAAATTCGCCCACAGCACCCTTCTCGAACCCAGAATGCGCAATCACCACGATCAGTTGCGCGCCTTTCGCACGCATTTCAGGAATGATTTTTTGCGCTTCTTGCACCATGTCGCGTGCTATCACTTTGCCACTGAGATGCACATGATCCCACTGCATAATTTGCGGCGGCACCAGGCCCATCACACCAATTTTTAGACGCTGGTTCTTGCCCGCGCTGTCGATGAACTTTCGCTGCAAAATCACATAAGGCACAAAAGCGTGCTTCGCATTCGCCCCGAGCGCATCTTTATTGTCGATGTAGACGTTCGCGCTAACGTAAGGAAACTTAGCGCCGGCCATCGCACGCCGCAAAAAAGGCAGGCCAAAATTGAACTCATGATTGCCAATATTTGCAGCGTCGTAGCCCATCTGGTTCATGACTTTATAGGCCGGATGCACGCTGCCCTTTTTGAACGGACTCACTTTCGCGACATACTCGCCCAAGGGGCTGCCCTGCAGCAAATCGCCGTTGTCAAACAAAAGGCTGTTCGCCGCCTCCGCACGCGCTGATTTAATGAGCGTGGCGGTTTTGGCTAAGCCAAAGGCATCGGTTGCGCTGTCTTGATAGTAATCATAGTTCAGCAGATTCATGTGGATATCGGTGGTCTGCATAATTCGCAGCTGCATTTCCGCAGCATGCGTGTCAAACGATAAGCTTGAAATCGCAAACCCAAAAATGCTGGCACGCGCCAGCCTGGCTATAGTAATCACGGTGTCGCTCCAAACAAAGTTTGAGGGTAATACCCAAATGCTAAGCTATTTTTACCGAAACCAACGTGGCGCCTAGCGCTCTGCGATTTAAACCCACGGCTTAACTATTCGGCATTGCTTGGTTCACCCCGTCCGGCAAACACCGGCAGAGCGCGCTTGTCTGCTGTTGTTCGAGTTGACAAACACCGCTGGCAAAAGCCCATTGGGTGGGCAATGCGTTGAGATATTTTATTTCCTGATCCGCTTCGCCGTCACCGCCGATAACCCGTATCTGCATGAGCCGGGCACCCGGCAACGCGCCCTGCGCCTGATAGCGTGCCAAGGTTTGTTCAATGACAAGGCGCACGCTTTCGGCGTCGGCAAATTTTGGCGCTGGCACCGGCAACTCCAGCCGGGTGAGGCTGGCTTGCATCGTTGCATCATCGGCGCGATAAAATTCAAACGCATAGATCGGCGGCCGTGATGCCGTTTGCACGCGTGCCGTCAGCTGAAAAAACTGCCCTTTATCAGAAAAAAATTGCGTTAAGTTTTCAAAAAAAACATCCACCGGCACACGCTCACGCGCTTGCACGCCATAGTCGGCCATCAATTGGGTTTCAATTGTTCGGGTACCGTCGGGCTTGTGTAGGCGCTGATCACAGCTTTTATCCAGCAGTAAACCGGTTTCAGAACTAGTAAAATGCCCATTTACGTCAATTTGTGGTGGCGCAAAGTAGCCGCGCTGCGGGGCAAATAGTGTCAAGGCGCTGGGCTGTATGCTCAGTAATTCCAGCGCTTCTTCTTGCGCTTCGGCTTGGCGCATCGCCTGAACTGGGCTGGTGTTCGTGGGCTTAGTATGAATTCGATCAGTGCGAGCGCCAGCCGTCGGAACCTGCGGGCTGGCATCTTTTGTTGAATCGAAACCAAGCGGCGATTGATACGAAAGTACGCTCAGCAGCGTTAACGCGCCTAGCAGTACGACCGCAGTCAGTGGCTTCTTCATTTTAGATTTCGCTTCCACGGTTAGAAACTTCGTACTTGAAAAGCCCGGCGCAAAGACTGCGACGGTGCTTATTCGTGCATAGACTGAAGTGTGCGGAACTTCAAAAATCAGCGCGATACCTTAATCCTGCAAGATCGGTCAGTTTGATCGCATATTTTCCGGTGCCGTTTTGTGGCGCGCAAAACGCCGACTCAGCGGTCAGTGTCACCTGCTGGTTACGCACACTCGCATCACTCATTACCCGTGCCCAGCCGCCCCCGATTAGTTCGGCGTAAAGCGTAACGCTGGTAATACAGTTGCCGCGTTTGCAAACATTGCCAGCATTGTCAGAATAGCCAGCAGTGAACGCTAGCAGTTCGGCTACATCTGCGGTGCTGTCGGTTTTGGCGGTGTGTTGAAAGTCCACCGTTAGGCCATTTGGAAGTGGTGCCAACCCGGTTAGGTCACTGTCGGCAACCACGGGGTAACTTGCTGGATCCAGGCGACAAACTGTGTTGCGCGGAAAATTTTGCGCATCAACGGCCGCACTTTCGGTTGGCTTGGTTTCATCAATGACTGCCAAGGTGCCGGCGACCGCGGTGCGGAAGTTTGGAAACGCTTTGCGCGGGTCAAAATTGCAGCTGGCAGCTACGCCGGTACAGTTTTTTGAAGTGGAAGAATCCCGGAAAAAGCCAGCGCTCAATCGCTCGAAATGCAAATGTGCGCCAGAGCCACAGCTAGAACTTGGAAAGTCACGGTGTAAACCAATGGTTGCACCGGCAGTGATCGCTTGTCCGTTGCTTAAATTGGGCTGATTAAGATGGCGGTATTTCCAAATCGTGCCAAAGCGATCAGTCAGCTCCACTTCCCAGCCGCAGCCGCCATTAAGCGTAGGCCCTGAGCTAATTTTTCCGGATTCAATCGCGACTGAAGTCATATTTCCATCGTTGACTAAATCCCAGCCGATGTGTGGGCTAGTACCGATATTTCGGCATACACACCAATCGCTGGTGGTGAAGCCGCCGGGCATAGGCAGTTTCCAATTCGCGGTGCCATTGATGCGGTCCCGCACGCTGGTGTAGACGCCAGAACTCCAGCGATTTAAAAAGCAGGCATTTCCGCCGTTAATTGCGGGCGTACGGCACATCTCGACCCAAGCTTGGGCAAACTGGCCATAGACTTCGGTGCCAAATTGCGACGTCGTTTCGACACATAGATTATCGAAATTACTACTGCGCGCACTGCCACGCGGGCATGATCCAGTGCCCCGCACGCCCTGAGCGTAACTCTTACTCCAGCGCTGCACCGGCACTGCAATTCCGGTTAAGTTGGTGCCGTTATAGAAAACGTTGACGGTGTTAGTGCAAACGCCGGTAAAGCCGTCCGATAAGCAAGCGGCGGTCATCGAGCGTGTGAACGGGCCATAGGCGTTGTTGGAGTCCGCACAGAAATTTAATGTGCTGTTTAAACTGGTGTTCCACGGGCAAACAGCATTTGCCATGCTGGCACTCAGCGTGGCGAGTAAGGCAAAAAATAAGCGAGGAAATTTCAAGGCGTGCTCCGGCGTTGATGGAACCGGTATTGACGCACAGCAACGATGAGTTTCTCTTGCAGAATTTAGTAATTGTATAAGCATAAATCGTGCTGCGTCGCAGCAAGCTACAATTTTCTGAAACTCAATTTGCCTTTCTTGAAAGAACAAAAATTAGTAAATCGCTATTTTTATGGCGCGCCTTCATCTGCCTACAAATGTCCTGGCAAAAATATGCGCACCCTCCGCCTATATCAAGGAAAGCTTTCCAAATGAAAAAAGCACTTTCTCTAGCACTTTCGGCCATTGTTTATGCCAGCGGCGCAAATGCACTTTGCCCGTGGAACACCAGTTTAGATAGCTCTGGCTTTTGCACCGATAGCAATAATGCCTACGGCCCGTTTACCCGATCCATGACAGCGGCGTGTATTTCAGATGGGTTTGCCGGCGTATGTACGAACACGGTCAATGTATTTTATAACGGCACTAATTTGACCGGTATAGCGGTGCCGGTGCAGCGTTGGAGTAAGTCTTACGCGCAAAGCGTGCGTGGCACCGGTTCCTGCCCGCGCGGCAGTGTACGCAGCAGTAGTTTTGACAATCTGTGCGTGGAAACCACGCCACAATTCGGCACCGAGGTGTATGGGCCATTTGCGCAAAATTGGATTGATATGTGCCGCACGCCTGCAGTGAATGGTGGGAACGCCTGCTTTTTAAATCGCTGGAGCGCTGGCGTTTACACCAGTGTGCGCGCGCGCATTAATCCGCCACCGTTGGTAACAAATAAGCTGGGTGCATGGCTATTTGTGATCGACGAAACCGGCGGCAGCCACGCCCAGCTTGCGCAAAAACTTCAGGCGCTTGGCATCAAGCGAATTTTCATCAAAATTGCTGACGATGCTAGTAATTGCAGTTTGTTTCCGGACGCCTGCGTCAAAGCGAACGTCAACGAATATAAAACGCGTGGCATTGAACCCTGGGCATGGTCTTACAACCGGCCCAATGGCAATCCCCGCGCTTCTGCTGACGCCCTTTTCATAGCTGCGCAAGCAGGTTATGTAGGCTTTGTGACGGATGTGGAAGTAGAGTATGACGGCGTACGCGCGGCGTTAGAGACCCAAATGATCGAGTTCAGGAACGCAATCACCAGCGCCCGCAACGCCGGTTTTATTGGTGCCAACCAGGTGTTTCCATTGGCCGCAACAACGTGGGCAAATCCTACCGATCACAACTTTGCGATAGATATTTTGGACCGTTACGTCGATATGCACATGCCACAGAATTATTTGGACATTGCAGGATCCAGCTTTTTAGCGAATCCAAAAAAATGGATTGATGCGACCAATTGTGAATATCGCAACTTAGGCGCAACCAAGCCAATTTGGCAGATTTTGAGCAACGAGCCCGGCAATCCTGCGGTGTCGGTGCGCGCTACTGCGACCGATATCAATAACCAGTTTTTCTATGCCGGACCGAATGCATCGTTGTGGGCGGTGCCCGGTAATGCCGCAATTCCGCTGAGTGAATACAGCCGAGTTTGGAATAGCATCAGCTGGAAAACCTCAAGTTTTTCATTGAATACGCAATGCGCCACCGGCAATAACGTTTTGCGGAATTTTTAAACTCTATAGCCGCAGCGCTGAATTCGGACTACGCTTAAAAGCATTGCTGGGTTCGGGGTTGCGACTCTGTTGCGTGCAATAAGGTTGTTTTGTTTAGTCAAAACAACCCTCCAGATGTATTGGCCTAAGTCGGTCGCCATTTGGAAACATGACCGAGGTCAGTGCCGTAAAAGCAAGGGCTGGTCACCTAAATGCTAGGGTGAGTGCGGCTATCGCAGTTTTTTGTAAAAACACTCAAAAAATTTGAAAGACCATAAAGCGGACGAGCGCTACTTTAGTCGCGTCATCTACGTCAAGGCATCGACACAGATGCAAGCCCGTGCCTATCAAACTACTCCACTTTATCACCAAGGATTTCAATGAAAGTCGTATCGCTAGCTTTAGTCAGCCTCCTATTATCTGTAACGCTTGCACAAGAAGCGCAAGCCGCGTGCCAAGTACTAAAGTATCGCAATCAGCCTGCTTCAGTTCGCTTATTGGGCTTTAGAATTCCGGCCGGTAACATTAGTTTCACCGCAAAATCATGCTGGACACCGTCAACAGGCCGCGCTTCGCCGCAACGCATTAATTCCACGACCTGGGTCAGCATTGACAGCGCTGGTGGAAATCTATTGTTTTCGCCCGGCAAGCGTATCAATCAAGGTGCTTACACCAGTTCAACAAAGTCCGGCGTTTCCTGGGCGACTGTGGAATTCAAAGTACGTCCTGGTGGCGAATGGAACGGCGTAGGGCTGCCCGCCGGTCAAGCGGTAACGATTGATGTGCAATCGGAAACATTGCCAGAAGGATTTTGCTTAGGCTCAGTGGGCGGTACGCTGACTACGCAAACTTCCTGCACCAACATAGCACCCTAGCTAGCACCCTAGCTAGCACCCTAGCCTAGTGAAAGCGCGGAGCGCTAAATCTTGGCGTCGCCCTTAAAAGTCCTGTGCGTTGCGTTAGCGGCGCACAGGATCTAGCTTCAACGCGAATTAAAGTTTAGTTTCAACGCGAAGCCGCAACACACTTTTCAGACGTATTCTGGCATTGGAGTAACTACATTGAATCGTCGGTTTTTTATCGGGTTCGGAATTGGCATTGCACTCCTATTTGCCACCATTTTTTTGGTTGGTTTCAACCGTTCAAACCTAGCTGGATTTAGCCAAATACCCGCAAGCGTTAAGGCTAAGTACGAAGCGGCAGGCACTGAGTCTGCACCCAGCGCGGCTGAGAATTCTGGCCTAGACACGGGCGCACCGGTTAAAATCGCCGTGAATACGCAGCGTGAATCTGGCGATACAAACCTAGCTTCAGATCCAATCGGCGCGCTTTGGCGGTGGCCGCAAACGACGCCAGCACTTGATGTATTTACAGAGTTAACGGCAGCCGCAGCGGCTGGTAGCGTGCGCGCCAAGTGCATCGTTGCCGAGGCACACATACACTGCCAACAGCTTCAGCGCGACGCTGACCACCATTCAATCCTAATGCAGCAGGAAATGCTCAGTTTAAACGGCGATGATTTACAAACCGCAGATGCGCTAGCACGATCGCGCCATGCACTCAGTAAATCCCAGCTTTTTTGTGCGCAACTACCCGTTCAAGCCCCGCAATTGGGTTCATATCTGCGCGCAGCGGCGACCGCTGGACAGCGTGGTGCAATGTTTCGTTATGTGGAGGGAAGTTTTTTGAATTTCTCCACCCCGGCATTTCTTGCCCGCCCAGATTTTGATCTTTGGCGTACGGAATCGTTACGCATCGCCGAAAAAATGCTGGCTTTGGGCTACGCTGAAATTCTGCCAGTGCTTAATGATGCCTATCAAAACGACTCAACACCTTTTGCAGCGATAGTTCCAGACAATTCCTACAGCGCACGACGCCTAGATTTGGTGCAACAGGCGATCTTTGATGCGAGTCCTACAACCGAAGCACTGACAGATCGACGCGCTGAGCGCAGCGCACAGGCTAGTGCACAACAAATGACTAGAACGACATTCGCAAACCGTCGCTTGCAGTTGGATCAAAACCTCGGCCCACCCACTGGATTGGCTTGGAGTCCACAAGCCGCTTGTCAAAATTAAACGGTCAGTATAGGTCAAAGCTGAAATACTGCTCAGTTCAAAAATGCCAAACCTAAGTTTCGCCGCTGGCGTGCATACCCCAGCTGTCTAGCCATCGCCGCGAAACACATTCGGCGTTACGCCCACAACTTTTTTAAATGTAGTGGTCAAGTGTGACTGCGAAGAAAACCCTACTTCCAACGCAATGTCCGCTAACCCCAACTTTCGATTTGCCAACAATAGCTTGGCCTGTTGCACCCGACATTCAGTGATAAATTGTTGTGGCGTTTGCCCATTGCTGCGCTTCATGTGTTTGAGTAATTGGTAGTGACTTAGCCCGAGCTGCGCCGCCAAATCCTCGACTGAAAGTTCGTAGCGAATTTTTTCTGTGACATAGTGTCGCAAACGCTCCCAGTCCAGGGTGGCTTGTTTCTGGGTACAGTTGGGTTGCGTCAAACGAATCGCGTGCAGCGCCACCATGCGCGTAAATGCCGCCAAAAAATTGGCATCGGGAATGCCGAAACGTTGGCGTTCTACGTTGAGCAGCCCGGCAAAGTGCTCCATCATGGGATCATGCTGCGGCGTGGATTCAATCGCTGCAAAGGCATTGTTGGACAGCTCACTTAAGTAGGGCTCGGCAAAATCCAAGCTGAGAATCTCCAACACAAAGCCTACGCGCAATCCCAGATCCAAGCCGGCAGGCAGCAAAAAACTGCAGCCACTAAATAAGGCACCGTCATATTCAGTGCGCCTGGATTGGCGAAAATTTTTACCGCTGCTGCTGGTGACGCAATGCATAGCAAAATTCATCGCCGCAGGCAGCTGCACTAAACCCGGCCCATAGCGCCAAAGGCACAGTTCAACGTCCGCACTGGCCCATGACCATTTGCGTTCCGTGCGCGACGGTGCGCTGAACTCAAAGTCGATGGACATAGTTAAGGGTACGGCCTCGAAAAACATTTGAATCACTACCTTAGCGCGACGCGACATAGTTGCGCCATAGGGGGGTGCTTCGGTTATTGTCGGCAGATGGCTCTCAAACCTTTTTAATGCTCCATGCGACTAGACTTATTTCGCTTAGCCCGGCTAAGTAGCGCGTTTCGCGCGCTAGTGACCGCGCCACACCGCTTGCGCGGTGCTTGGTCAATTTTCTGGCCAGCAGCGATCTTGGTGGCAGTGCTCAGACTCACGGGTGTATTGGAGCCTTATGCGTTGACGCTTTACGATACCTTTAACTATTTTTCTGCAAAGCATCAGGAAAGCCCACGCGTCGTCGTATTGAGTCAACAATTACAAGATTTGAAAGATCCAGAGCTATACCCACTTTCGGATGAAAAGCTAAACGAGCTGCTGCTGAAAGTCTTGGCGCAGTCGCCGCGGCTGATAGTGATCGACACCTTGCTCAATAAACCTAGACCGCCTGGCAACGATGCACTGAATGCCACATTGCTCAGCAACCCAAACATTCAGATTCGATTATTTGGCGATGAAAATGGCATTGACCGGCATTCTGGTCCCAAAATTGCGATCGCCGATGCGCGCATCGCGATGAGCCTCAATACCTTTGATGACGCCGATTTTGTTACTCGTCGCGTGCTTTTGGGGTTTTATCAGCGCGGCGTTTTGATTCGGGAAACGGCGTTGAATGCAAGCAATCTTTATTTGCACCTGGGCGGGCACTTGAACCTGGGCGGTCTAAATTCGCCTAACGTTACGCCGGCTGACGTTGCGCAGGCGGCAGCGGTCATACTTGCGCCGGACAACACGCTTGCTAGAGGTACGCAACATTACACCTCAGTAAGTCCAAGTTTTGGCGAATACACCCGGGCAGATTCTCTACCCACGTTTTTAGTACCGGCGCCGCATTGGCAATTACCAACTAATATCAGTTTCGGCCAATTACAGCGCGGCGCAGTCGCGCCTGACATTTTCCGCGACAAGGTGGTCGTATTAGGATTAACAGCAAGTGCCGTGGGTGGCCCAGGCTCGCCAAGTCCGCTGGGACGGCGCCCTGGTCAAGCGCGGCAGCCGATCTATTCGGCAACCATTACCGCGATCAATATCGACAAAATGTTGGCGGTTGCGCTCGACGATTGGCCCGTCATGCGCAGCCCGCACGCGGCAATAAATTGGCTGTGGATCACATTTTGGACGGCATTGGCCGGGTTCTGCTTGGCACCGATGAGCCGCTTCGGTACCTGGACTGGCGCGAGCTTTCTGATCATAGGCAGCCTATTCGGCATTAGCTATCTCGCGTATTTTTTTGGCTGGTGGCTGCCGCTGGTATCGCCCTTGTTAGGAATTTTACTTTGCCTAGCGGTTGCGGTGCGGCTGGCGTTACGCTCAGAGCGCTCGTTAAAAGACATGATTAAAGTCATGGGCAGCGTGTTGGATCAGCTGCCGGAACCGGTATTTGTCAAAGATCCACAGGGCCGCTTACGTTTGGTGAATGAAGCGTTTTGCCGACTGGCCGGCGCGCTTCCTGAAGAGCTCACCAATGCGACGCTTGCGAGCACGGTGCCTGGATTGATCCTGCCACAGAGTGACATCAATACCATGAAGTCAGGCGAATGCACGCGCTCAAAACTCACCAACCGTTACGGCGAACAGTTCGAGCTTATGCTCATTAGTTCGCGCGTGCCCTCAGCCAGTGGCGAGGACTTGTTGGTAGCGCTGATTCGCGACGTTCAAGCGATTCATAGCACGCCACGAACCCCGGTTTTACCTGCGGCACAGATTCAAAAACGCTTTGAGCAGGCGCGTTTTTGGGCGCAAAGCAAAAGCAACAAATTGACCGTTAGTGTCTTGGAATTGCTTGATGTTGAAATCATACATAGTGCCTATGACGCGGCAATACTTGCGGGCGTGCGCCAGCTCGCGTTTGAACGCCTATGCCGCGCCTGGCCGCAGGCTGAGGTGCTTAGCGAGTTGAATGAATATCAATATCTATTGATCTTGTCGTTTCCGCAAACGAGTGTTGCTGCAAGCGCCGTAGCGCATGCATTGCAAACCTCGTTTGCCTCAGCCATTAGTTTTGCAGACGCACTTGTTGAGGTCGAATTTGATGCGGCAACGGTTGAGTTGGCAACAAGCGACACCTTGTTGGAACCACTGGTATTGAATGCACAGCAGCGTTTGCGCGCCAGGGCGGCTCATCAGCTTTGATCACACCGCGCTTGCCCGGATGCAATTCGCGACCGGTAAAGTCAACTAAAGCTATTTACTCGGCCTGGGTCATCAATGGCACATTCACGCATGCCAGCAGTGCCAGGTAAAGACTGGCTTGCTCTGGCGCAGCGTGATCTTGCAACGTCCCCCTTATCTGTCTGACGGGTGGGTCAAAGCCCGTTCTACGCCAGTCAGTAGTATCTGCAAATTCAGATAGATCGAAACCTGACTTGCAGACAGATTTATACGCCGCGCCATTAACCTCACTATTTGGCGCGACCTTAAAATTTCGCGGCGAAAATACTAACTAAGCTGCGCCAACACATGATCGGCGGCGGAGACCTTAAATTCGCCTGGTGCCTCAACAAATAAATGCGTGACCACGCCATCTTTAGTCACCAATGCAAAGCGCTGTGCACGTATGCCCATGCCAAATTTGCTGGCGTCAAGTTCTAAGCCGATGAGTTTGGTGAATTCGGCGTTGCCGTCGGCAAGCATCATGATTTCGCCGGAATTTTGGCTTTTGCCCCAGGCGTCCATCACAAAGGCATCATTGACCGCCATGCAGGCAATGCGATCGACGCCCTTGGCTTGCAGTTCGGTGCTCAGTTCAACGTAGCCAGGCAGGTGGCGTGCGGAGCACGTGGGTGTGAATGCCCCAGGTACTGAAAACAGCACCGTGGTGCCCGCGCCAAAAATTTCTTCGGTGCTGATTGGCTTCGGGCCGTCACGCATAATGTTGAGGGTGCTTGCTGGAATTTTGTCGCCGACTTGAATGCTCATTGGATTAACGCCTTACTGTGGATTGAGAAAAATTGGGGAGGTGAATCATAGGCGCAAGCGCAGCCTCGAACGTTACGTTGCGGTGATGGTTGCTGAATTTATCTGAACGAAACGAAGGCTTAAGTTGGCATGGAAGTTGACAGAAAAAAGTTTGCCGGTATATTGCGCGGCTCAGATGCGGGAATAGCTCAGTTGGTAGAGCACGACCTTGCCAAGGTCGGGGTCGCGAGTTCGAGTCTCGTTTCCCGCTCCAAGAATTGGCAGTTAATAAGTTTGAGTTCGTTTTTTGGCTTCACTCTGTTGGTGAAGTCTTTCGCTACCGGCCTGGTGGCAGAGTGGTCATGTAGCGGCCTGCAAAGCCGCGTACGCCGGTTCGATTCCGACCTAGGCCTCCAAAGCAAATAGAAACGCCAGCCCAGTGCTGGCGTTTTGCTTTGTGCACGCTGAAATGCGTGTTTTTCGCGTTCAGCACTATTCGCGTGCTTTTTGAACATCGTCCAGAAGCTGTACAACGGCGGCGTCAACGGTGTTCCAGGCACAGACAAAGCGATAAATATCGGCACCGTAAAACCAATAAAAATGCCAACCGCGCGCTTCTAAAAACTGCACTTGCGCTGGATTGAGATGCACGAACACGGCATTCGCCTGCACCGGAAACGCGAGCATTAGGCCAGCGTCTTGCAGCCCAATACTTAACTTTAGCGCCATCGCGTTCGCATGCGCCGCGCGCTCGATAAACCGGGGCAGTGCGCCCAGCCAGGGCGCGCTCAAATAGCGCATTTTCGAAAGCAATTGGCCGCCTTGTTTGCGCCGATTGAGAAAGCCCTGCGCCAATTCGGGTTTAAAAAAAACCACGGCTTCCGAAGTGCAAACGCCATTTTTGGTGCCGCCTAAACTCAACACATCGATGCCCGCTTTCCAGGTTAACTCTGCCGGTGTTCGCTTTGAATGCGCTAAGGCGTTCGCGAAACGCGCGCCATCCATATGCAGGTGTAGCTTGTACTTGCGCGCAAAGCGGCTTATGTCGGCGAGTTCATCGGCGCTATAAAATGTGCCGAACTCGGTGGTTTGCGTCACGCTAATCACGCGCGGCTGCGGCGAATGCATGCCGCGATTGGTGCGCAGCATTTCCGCAGCTTTAGACAAATCAAGTTTATCGCCGCGCGCATCGCCAATCAGGTGCAGCTTTAAGCCTTGCGCAAAAAATTCGGGCGCGGCGGACTCGTCTTTTTCTATGTGCGCTTCATTGCTGCAAAACACACTTTCAAACGGTGCGCGCAACGCGCCAATCGCCAGCGCGTTTGCGGCGGTGCCAGAAAATACGAAAAAAATCTCCGCTTCAATCTCAAACCATTCCCGCAGCGCATCGATCGCCTGAGCGGTAATCGCGTCATTGCCGTAGGAAGGTGCGGGCGCGCTGCCGCTTAGCTCAATGTAGGCAGCCAGCGCCTCCGGTGTGGCGGGCGCGGTGTTGTCGCTGGCAAAAGCATAGCCGTGCGGGTTTTCATCCGTTTGGAGGCCGCTCACGTCAAAGCCCTCGGCTGGCTTGGGCGACAGCGCGAAATACCGCGCGGCCTTTATTCATGGTTTCGTCCCATTCTTTTTGCGGGTCACTGTCGGCGACAATGCCGGCACCGGTTTGCACCGATAAGCGCCCGTCTTTAATGACCGCGGTGCGGATTGCGATGGCTAAATCGGACTCACCACGCCAATTGATATAGCCGACCGCGCCGCCGTATAGATTGCGCTTTACTGGCTCGAGTTTTTGGATGATTTCGACGGCGCGAATTTTTGGCGCACCAGAAAGCGTGCCGGCCGGGAAACAGGCGCGAAAGACATCAAAGCAATCCAAACCGGGCTGCAATTTTCCCACGACTTGCGAAACGATATGCATGACGTGCGAATAGCGCTCAATCACCATTTGATCCGGTACCCGCACGGAGCCAGGAACGGCGACGCGGCCAACGTCATTGCGGCCCAAATCGATCAGCATTAGGTGTTCGGCTAACTCTTTTGGGTCGCTCAAAAGCGCTGCGGCGTTGGCATCGTCCAACTCGGGTGTGCTGCCACGCAAAGCGGTACCGGCAATCGGTCTAACGGTCACCTCGCCATCCTGACAGCGAAACAAAATCTCCGGGCTAGCGCCCACGATATGGGTGTCGCCCAAATTCAGCATATACATATAAGGTGATGGATTCATCGCCCGCAGCGCGCGATAGACATCCAGCGGCCGGGCCGTAAAGGGCACGCTCATGCGTTGGCTTAACACCACCTGGAAGGCATCGCCGGCCAAAATATACTCTTGGGCTGCACCTACCGCATCTTTGAAACCGGCTTCACTGAAACCCGAGCGAAAATCGGCCTCGTTGATCGCAAGTGACGCCAGCGCATCCGGGTAGCTCACACCACCCAAACGCAGCTGATGGCTGAGCTGATTCAAGCGATGCTCGGCCGCAGCCAGCGCACCAGTTACATCTGGATCCGCGTGTACAATCAAGGAAATCACGCCCTTTTTTAAATCAAACACCGCCAATTCATCCGCCAACATCAGCACGACGTCGTCTAAACCAAGCTCGTCGGGGTTGGCATCGCTTTTGATTTTTGGCTCGACATAGCTCAATGCTTCAAAACCAAAATAGCCGACCAGTCCGCCGGAGAATTTCGGCAAATTCGGCATATCGGCCACTTCAAAACCGCGCGAAATTGCCGCGAGCTCGGCAATTGGATCAGTTAACTCGCGGCTTTCGACTAGCTGACCATATTCCTCTATTCGCAAGGTCTTACCGCGCAATCGATAAATGGTTTTCGCTGGCAGGCCAATGATCGAATAGCGGCTCCAGCGATCGCCACCCTCGACGGATTCCAGTAAAAAGCTATTTGGCTGATTCGCAAGTTTTAGATAAGCCGATAGCGGCGTATCCAAATCGGCGCGTACTTCACGTACGACCGGCGTTCGGCGATACGGAATGGGTTGATTTGATGGGCTACGAGTCATGGCCTTCCTTGGCAAAAGCGTCATTGGGCTGAAGTATGCCCAAGTTTGTGTAGGCAAAACATTTACCTAATCTTGCGAGTCAGCCACTTTTGCGGGCGCGCGCGTCGGCTTGAGCGTGTATCCTTAACTTGAACCGTCAATAAATCCCGCACTCACTATGAATGCTGTTGTAAATGCTCGTGTTTTGCCTTGGCAAAATATTCAACTCAAACCTCGCTTCATTGCATGACGGCTGCGTCGCTCAAACTGCAGGCAGGCGAGGTCGTTTTTCGCGAAGGCGATGCGCCTGGCGCTGCCTATTTGATTGAAAGCGGAAAAATTGAAGTTTCTGTCACACAAAATCAGCAACGACTTGTGCTCAGCTATTTGAGCGCGGGTGATTTGCTCGGCGAAATGGCGGTGATTGACGATGCGCCGCGCTCGGCTGAGGCGCGCGCCGTTGAGCCCAGCGTGCTGACAATTATTGAGCGGGATCAAATTCACGAGCGCTTGAATGAAGCGGATCCGATCATTCGGGCGCTGATGGGCAGCCTATTGCACCGCTATCGCTCGGGCCTGCTGGCCGCGCGCGGTAGCACAGGCGCCGCTTCAGCCAGCAATCCTGGCCCCAAGGCCGCGATTGGACAGGCCAAACTTGCCGACCAAGCCGTCAGTAAATTTCGCCTAGAAAGCCAATTGATGGGCGCGATTGAAAATGACGAGCTTTCCGTGGTGTTTCAACCGCTGTATGAGTTCGCCAGTGCACGCGTGGTGGGCTTTGAAGCGCTTACACGCTGGGCGCATCCAGAGCGCGGCAATATCTCGCCGGCGGAATTTATTGCGCTTGCCGAAGAAACCTCGCTCATTTTGCCGGTCGGCCAGTATGCGCTGCGAAAAAGCTGCGAAGCGCTGAAGCAATTGGGCGCGGAGTTTCCAGATTGCTTTATCGCAGTGAATATCTCCGCGCGGCAATCGGCAGTTCCTGATTTTGCCGAATTGATTGAAAAGCAGGCGCAGCAAACCGGTGTCGACGCAAAGCGCTTGGAGTTGGAAATCACGGAAAGTTTAACCCTGGATTACGATTTGGTGCGCGCGCTGATTGATCGTTGCCATGCCTTGGGCATCCGCATCAGCCTGGATGATTTTGGCACTGGCCTATCGAATTTGGGGCATTTGCACGAGCTGGAATTCGACACCGTCAAGCTAGACCAAGCCTTTACCCGCCAGATGATGACTTCAGAGCGCTGCTTTGAGCTGGTACGCGGCATCGTCAATATGATCCATGCGATTGGCGCAAAAGTGATCGCTGAGGGCGTGGAAACCCGTGAGCAGGCGGAAAAATTACGCGATTTGGGCGTGGAATATCTGCAGGGTTGGTATATCGGCCGCCCAGCTCCGCCTGAGGATATGATTCGATTTTTGGCGCGGGTGGGAATGCCCTAGCGGGCGCTGAATTTTTGATCTGAATCAAAGTTGCGCTCACTACGGTCTCAAACCATGAAATGATTCAAAAAACGACAAGACATGACCCGGCTAGTGTCACGGCGCAACACACGGAAAAGTAACCGTAAAGCGTGTGCCCGCCCCCAAAGTCGAAGCCACTTCGATTTCACCACCTAGGCGCGCGCTGACTAGGTTGAAAACAATGTGTAGGCCCAAACCGGTACTGCCCTGGCCGCGCTGAGTGGTGAAAAACGGCTCGAATACATGTGCCAAATCGGCTTCAGAAATGCCTTTGCCGTCATCGCTGAAAATCAAGCGCACCGCAGGCTCGGCATCGCCCAGTAAGACGGATTCAGTGCTGATCTGCATTATTCCCTCGGCCTCAGGTGCAAAAGCGTGCTGCAGTGCGTTTTGGGCCAGGGTGCCGATGATTTGGCTGAGCGCGTCGGGGTAACTGTCTAAAATCAAGCCAGGAGCGCAGTTTAGCTTGAGCTGCAGCGGCCGGCGTTTCCAGCTTAGCTCCAAGCCCGTCAGCAAGTCTGCCAAATAGCCAGCCAGCTCGAAGCGCCGCCGTTCGTTGGTGCTGCGGCTTAAGGATACTTGTTTGAAGCTGCGCACGAGTTGTGCCGCGCGTGCCAGACTGGTGTCGACCATGGTTCCGGCGCGCTCGGCCACGTCTAAATAGCCGCCCAACTGCGTGGCGCTTAAGGTTTGTGCGGCGACGCTTTTTTTCAGCGCGCGTGATTCGTCGCTGAGCATTGAGGATGCGGTAAGCGCGATGCCGAGTGGTGTGTTCAATTCATGCGCGACGCCTGCCACCAATTGCCCGAGCGAAGCCATTTTCTCCGCCTGCACGAGCTGCCGCTGGGTGCCGCGCAATTGTCCAAGCGCGTGCTCGGCGCTTTCTTTCGCCAGCGAAAGCTCAGCGGTACGCTGGACGACCATTTGCTCCAATTCGCGTTCATGGCGGCCAACCCGCAACGCATGCCGACGAATTGCCACATACACAATAGCGACTACTAGCATCGTCATAGCCAGCGCAAACCAAGTGGTTTGCCAGTAAGCGGGCAGGGCGCGCACGCTAAGTGTTAACTCGTGCGGTGTCCAGCCGCCTGCGGGCGTTTGCGCACGCACTTTGAGTGTGTAACTACCCGGCTTCAGATTCGTGTAACTCGCCACCCGCCGATTCGCATCCGTTTCAATCCAGTCCTGATCAAAACCCTCCAGGCGATGGCTATAGCGCACCCGCTGGGGCGCGGAATACTCCAATGCGGCAAATTCCACGCTGAAATTTGCCTCGCCCGGCAGTAAATCCAAGCCAGTTTCCATCACGCTGCCGAGCGGACGCAGCTGTCCACCCAAGCTAAGTTCGGTCACGACTAAGGGTGGCTGGTAGCTACGTGGTTGAAATTTTGCGGGGTCGATAATCAATGCACCCTTGCTGCCGCCAAAGAGTAGCAAACCATCACGGGTGCTGGCGTAGGAGCGAAACCAAGCCGTGCCAATGGCGATGCCATCGGCTTTAGTCAGGACGTAAACACTTTTTGCGTCTGCTGACAGCAAATGCTGCTGTGTCCAAATACGACCACTGGCATCTTCGAGTAAATTGGCACCGAAAGATTTGCCACCGATGCCAAGGCGGTCGCTGACGGGATCAAACACCGCTTGCAAGGAGTGATCTCCATCAGCGTCTAGTTGCGTGACTAAATTTAAGCCTTCCGAGGTGTCCACCCACACGCGATTTTGCCGGTCGACCAGTAGGCCGACGATGCTTGGTTTTGCCGATTGCGCACCACCATTGAGCACACCGTGGACTGTTTTTAAGCCCGCAGAATCGGAGGCCAAAGTATGCAGGCCAATCGTTGAGCCGACCCAGAGGCGGCCATCCGATTCCAAGGCCAAGGCGTTGACATCAGCGTTGAGTTCACTGCCATCCGCCATTTTGACTGGGCTAATGGCAGCACCCGCACTGGCATCTTGCGCCTGCGTCCAACGATACAGGCCGGTATTGCTGCCAATCCAAAGCTCGCCATTTTTGCCGGCAAGCAAACGTCTAATCGTGCTGCCGCGCACGCCAGATTGCTCGCCATAGGCGCGAAATTTGAACGTGATCGGATCGAGCCGAAATAGACCCGCCAGCGTGCCCGCCCAAACCGCGCCATCACTGGTTTCTGCCATGCTAATCACCATGCCGTTGCCCAAAGCGTCAGGATTTCCCGCCTCGGGCGCTAGATTGCGCAATGTGCCGCTGCTGCGGTCAATAATATCAATGCCATTTTCACGCAAGCCGATCCACAGCTCGCCGTTCGCGCGTTCCAAAATACTGCCCACGCTTGGGCTGCTGAGTCCGTTTGGCCGCATGGGGCTGTGATGCAGCACTCTAATCGCGTCATTATTTGGGTCATGCCGCTGCAAACCGCCACTGTAGCCGCCAATCCAAATATGGCCCGAGCGATCTTGCATCATGCTGCGCACTTGTGAGTGCGCCAAACTGGACAGCACTGAGGGATCAGGCCGCAATTGCCGCAGTGTCAAGCCTACGGACAATCCAGGGCGGGCGTTAATGACTTCGATGCCACCGAAACTACCCAACCAAAGCTCATCGGTCTTGGGCTGCAACATCGCCAGCGCCATGGCATCGGTGGCCGTGCCCTGCTTGCCTGCAGGCACGTGCAGGAGGGCATCGCTGCGCGGGTCCAGGATCAGGCTGCCCTGTAAGTTCGTGCCGATGCCGATCCGGCCATCGCGCAATTCATATAGGCTCATAATCAGCTCGCCCTGCAATGAAAATTCCCCGGTAGTTTTGGCCTGCACCCTTGCGAAAGCCTTGCCAGCACTCTCGAGTTGGCTGAGCCCGTTCCAAGAGCCCACCCAAAGCACGCCACGTTTATCGAGCAACAACGACAATACGCGATCATCCAAATCGCTGGTATCTGCGCCGAGGCGCATCGGAAATTGCGCAAAACTGGTTTGCCCGGCGCGCTGTAGGTTAATTCCGGCGCGCGTTCCCACCCACATGCCGCCCTCGGGCGTGGCCGCCAAGGCGCGTACGGTGTTGTGCGACAAGCTGGTAGCATCATTATCGCGGTGGCGAAACTGCGTGAATGTTTCGGTTTTCGGGTCATAAACCGATAGGCCATCGGCGTCGGTGCCAATCCAAAGCCTGCCATCTTTAGCCAGCGCCAAGGCCCGAATAAACACGCCGCCCAACGAATTTGCCGAGCTTGAGTCGCGCGTGTAGCGGCGAAAACGGTAACCGTCATAGCGAATCAAGCCGCTCGGCGTGCCGATCCAAATGAGGCCGCTGGCATCTTCGGCAATGGCGGTGACGTTGTTGTCAGGAATCGACTCACTATCGCCAATTGTTTCAAAATAAGCGTCGCCCAAAGCCACTAGGGTCGGCGGCGAATTCGCATGTAGCTGGAAGCAAACACAAACTAATGCGGCGAATAGCCATGTAAGGACGGCTATTTTGGCTCGCATGCGTGTTTTTTCCGCCCTTAGCTTGCGCATTCAGTTCCCCAAAAATGACCAATTCGAGCGCCGCAACGCCCGAATGCAGCCTAGCTCGAATCAGTGTCGATGATGCTACGAGTTCAGCCTCTTAAGCTAGCCAGCCCCGTAGCTAGCCAACCCTTAGTTTGTGCGTCGTCCAGAATTAGTGCTTTGTCCAGGACTATACTGGCTGCTCTCGCCGGAGATCATCAGCATGTTTAGCGTTCGATATTGGCTTTTTTGGCTGTTGATTTTGCTCTCTAATCGCGTGTTTGCTGGCGATTCGATATGGACCGGCACTGGGCCACTCGGCGGCGGCGTATTTCAGTTGGCGTTCGATCCCACGAATGCGCAAACCGCTTACGCCACCACGCGTGGCGGGGTTTTTAAAACGCTGGATGCCGGGGCGAATTGGACGCGCGCCAGCAACGGCATCGTCGCAACAACGGTCTATCCCTTGCCTTTGATACTTGATCACGAAGCGCCGCAGATCCTCTACACCTTCGACTCATCGCTGCGGCTGTATCGCAGCAATGATGGCGGTGGCAATTGGCAAATTCTTAGCACCAACCTTTCCCAGGATTTTCTGTTTCAAACCATGAGCGATGTTGCCGGTGAAACTGGCTCCTTGTTTATTGGCGGCGTTTCCCAAGCTGCGACTGGCTTGCCGCAGCTCTTCAAGAGTGACGCTAGGGGCAAAACTTTTGTACGGATCGGCACGGGGCTGCCTGCAGACGCACGTATTGCCAGCATTACCGTCGACTCGCTCGATCCAAATCTAGTTTATGTTGGCGTGTATGGCCGTGGCGCGGTGGATCAAGCTTCGCTGTTTCGCAGCGTCGATGGTGGAGTTAACTTTTCGCCGCAACTGAATCTTTTTGGCGCGCTCGGCTATCAGCCGGACGTGCAAGATCTGAGTTTTATCGCTGGGACTGGTGCCAGCGCGACGGGCTCGTTATTCGCTGTCATTAATTACAATATTTATCACAGTAATAATGGCGGCACGACTTGGACCGGCCCGCATGGCCCGGCATCGACAATCACAGCGCATCCAAGCGACGCGCTGAAATCTTATGTTGGCCGCGCTGATGGCGCTTTTATTTGGCTCGCGCCGAATCCGATGCCAACGTTTCTTTCTTATAATGAAGGTTTCACGCCAAATAGTACTTACCTATCAATACCGGGTGACGTACCGATTCGCGCCGCAGTGTCGCGTTTGGTTGCGCAGCCTGGCTTCCCAGCATCGGGTAAATCACTTTATGCGACAACGGACGGCTCCGGTGTTTTTTCGCGCGCAGATATTGCCACCAGCTGGAGCGCTACCGCAGGTAATCCAGCGGGCGTCGGTGTGCGCGCCTTGGCGATTCATGCGCACCCATCGCTGAATACCGCAGCGGGCAGCTCCGTCCTTTTTGCCGGGCACAGCAGCTTTGCCGTCTCATCGCCGGGGCTTTATCGCAGCAGTGATCAAGCGTTGTCGTGGTTGCCGCTCAATAACGGCCTGCGCGCGAATGAATTGCGTGCGCTGCGCATCGATGCGACTACTTTGGGCGGTAGTATTGCTAACACGGTGATCTATGCCGGTGGTACCAGCTCGTTTGAGAACGCATCGTATGGTGGCGCAGGTCTTTTCCGTAGTGTAGACAATGGCTCTAGCTGGCTATCGATGGATGGCGACTTGCCGCTAGATTCTACCTTGCATGCCAATATCGGGCTGGTACGCGATTTGGAGTTAGACCCACGTTCCTGTCCCGTACCGCCTTTGATTGGCCCCTGTACCAGCGGCGGATTGCGGCGCATTTATGCACTCGCCGATGGCTATTTGGTGAACAACGCGCCGAATTTTAATTTAACGCACAGGCTCGTGCGCAGTAATGATTTCGGCGTGACTTGGACGCGGCTTGACGCATTAAGTAGCGGCCTGCCGCCGAGTTTTAGCAACGCTGATATTTCGCAGCGAATCACCCCGAATACGCTCGTCATTGATCCTAACAATAGCAATGTGCTGTATCTCGGCACGGATGCGCTCTATGATGATTTCAACACGGGCGACGCGATTGTGCCGGCGGATCTTGCCAGCGGCGTATTCAAAAGCGTTAACGCAGGTGCCAATTGGCAACACCTCAACGCGAATGGCTTGCCGACGAAGTTGGGTTTTGCGAATACGCAACTTGACGTCGGTGCGATTTTGATTGACCCGACGAATAGCAATATTCTCTGGGTCGCCCTAACGGATTTGCGTTCGAGCGGCTTTGCCACGATTTTTCGCAGCGCTGATGCGGGATTGAGCTGGACACGTGTTGACGAGGGCATCAACAGCAGTGTGGAGATGCGCTCGCTGAGCTTTGATCCGCAAAACCCCAATATTCTGTATGCCGCTGCGGGTGGTTATGAAGCCAACCCCGGCGCAATTTATCGCGGGGTTTGGAGCCCCGGCACGCAGTCGATCGTCTGGCTCTCGATTAGTATCGGCTTACCCGCCGAATCGGCCTACACCGTCGCCGTCGATCCATTTAATCCAAACGTGCTGCATGCGGGGACCGACGTCGGAGTTGCCAGCATCACCCGCGCACCGGATCAAGACAACGACGGCATTTCCGATGCGGTTGAAAACTTAGCCCCCGATGTGCCAGGTGGGCTGGTCGGATTAGGCGATGGCAATGGCGATGGCGTGTTGGATTCCATGCAACGCGATGTTGGTTCGATCGGTGTGGTTATTCGTGCACCGGAAAATGGCGCAGGCAATGCGGTAACCACCGATATGATCAATGGTACAGGCACGTCCGCTTGTAGCAATGGCACCGCGCAAGCCGTGGATGTACAAGTGATTGCGCCGGGGGCACTGGGTGTAGACGGCGTCGACGGCAGCTCGGATTTCTATCGACATTCGCCCGGAATCAATAGCTTTGAAGTACTGGGTTGCAATACCGCTGTGATCCGCATTCGCTATCACGGCGCCTCGTTCACCTCGCCGCTGTGGACATTTCGCGTGTTCGCGCCGCTGATTGCGGGCGATGTCGCTAGCATCCGCTGGTATGATTTTTCCTCAAACGCAACACGCATCAGCGCCGATACCTGGCAGCTGAATCTCACTGCGGGTGGTTTCGGCAGCTATCGACCGGAATCGGACGCCATCCATTTTGTCGGTGGCCCAGCTTGCTTCAACCCAATTTTATTTCGCGATGGCCTAGAAGACAATCCGACTGTACTTCCGAGCTGTGGCGACTAAGCAAATCCTAATCTCGGGTTTAGACTCTAAATCGAGCTGTACGCAGCCGCCTCGATAGGGTTACCCCAGCGCGTGTAGAGATCGGCTAAGCGGGCGCGAAAGGCAATACAGCGTGGGTCTTTGTCGTCAAATTGTTGTCGTGCAGCGGCGTAACTTTTCTTTAGCCAGGGCTCGGCATCCTGATAGCGTTTTCCTTCCATCAGCGAAAGCCCAAGATGGCCATGCACTACCGCCAATAGCCAATGCCCTGCAGGAAAGACCTGTTCAGCTCGAATGTTGAGTTCGTCAAAGCCCGCAATTGCTTCGTCGATTCGGCCAAGATTGCGTAACGTGGACAAATAGTTGGCCTGCATCATTACTGTTTCTGGGTGCAAAGACCCATTTGCCTTGACATAAAGCTCCGACGCTTGACGAAACAAAACTTCGGCTTTAACAAAGTCCTTGTGCTGGTTGACAATGACCCCGAGCATATTAATCGCCGCTAAAGTATCCGGGTGCGTTTCACCAAAAATCGCGCTTCGGCGACGAAATACGGTTTCGATTTCCGCTTCAGCTGCATCAAGTTGCCCTGCAGCACGCAGCGCATTCGCATAGTTTGAACGCATTATTAGTAAGTTCGGATGATCTAAGCCTATCGCTAACGCACGGACCGGAATTTGCTCACGAAACCCGATAATCGCGGCTTCATAGTCGCCGCTTTCGGCCATGGCAAACAAGACGTGCGCCTTAAAGCCTAAGGTTTCCGGGTGGCGCGGGCCGAGTGCAGTCTCGGCAAGATTCGCTGCTTCCTGATAGCGCGTTTGCGCAAGTGGATAGTCGCCTTCTCGAAAAGCCAAATTCGCGACTAAGGATAGGAGCTGAATCACCCTCGGATGTGTACGACCAAGTCGCAGTTGTTCGTTGGTGTAGGCCTCGTTGAGCAGTTGTTTCGCCTCATCCCCTTTGCCTTGCTCACCCAAGATGTCGGCCAGTGCCGCCTGTGCGCCGCTGATCGCTGATTTTTCTGACAGCACCATCGCTAGCTGCAAAGTTTCGCGAGCGAGCTTTTCTGCGCGTGCGCCGTCGCCAACGCCCATAGCCGCATTCGCAGCGGCCCGACGCGCTTCGATTAGCGTATCAACACTCAAATTGGCCGGTTTAAGCGCATTTTCTGTCTGATCAATGTGCAGTAACAATGGCGTAAATAATTTGTCAGCCGCCTCAAATTCGCCGAGATTAGCCAAGGTCGTCGCCAGTTGCATTTCTGCCTCCATTCGCGGCAGCGAGTTCTGCGGCGCGGGACGTAATAGCTGGACCGCCGACTCTAATTGTTTCCGCGAAGCATCTAATTGACCCAAACGGCGCAGGGTGCGCCCTAACATCGTTGCTACCTCGGCGCGTAGCCCTGGGTTTTCACCTAGCCGCTTGTCCAGATTTGCCGCTGCTGCTGTCAGCGCGTCTACCACGCGCACATTGCGCGTTTCCGCAGATGCGCTTTCCAGTCGCCAAGGGTCGGGCGAGGCAATCATATCTTCCAGAAAAGTGCGGGTGGCGATCGCCCGCGCGGACTCTTCCGCCGCGTGATCTCGCTGCGTTTGCGCTTCAACCAATGCCGTTTGCGCGCGTAAGCGTTGCTCTGCAGCCTCAACTGCCATGTAGCTGGTACCGATAATGCCCAGAAACAGCGACGTCACGACGGCAGCGGCTGCACCTGCCATCATTTTGTTGCGATTGACAAATTTTTTGAACCGATAAAGCTTGCTCGGTGGCCCAGCAAGCACCGCTTCGCCTTGCAAATGGCGCCGAATATCCGCCGCCAATTCCGATACTGAGGAATAGCGCATGTCGCGCTCGCGTTCCAGCGCTTTTAATGTAATCCAATCCAGGTCGCCCGCCAGCGTACGCGACAAGCTCAATGCGTCCGATGCCATGGAACGTTTCCACTCAGCTTGGTTGATGCTGTGGTCTTTAGAAATTTCGAGTGTTTTTTGGCTAGGTGAGCTGAAATGCGCTTCGCGTAGCAAGTTTGCAAGGCCAAACTCACCGGCGCGCGCAATCACCTCGCTTGAGATTGGCAACTCATGCGTGATCAAGCGATACAACACCACGCCCAACGAATAGACATCAGTGCGGGTATCGATCGCGGCTAGATCGCCGGCCGCTTGCTCAGGACTCATATAGGCTGGTGTGCCAATGGCCACGCCGACGCGGGTCGAACCAGAATCATCAGGGCCGCGATGCATGCTTTTGGCAATGCCAAAATCGATTACCTTGACCAGCAACTGGCCTTGGTAATCCGCCACCATCAGATTGCTCGGCTTCAAATCGCGGTGAATAATGCCTTTTTGGTGCGCATGCTGTACGCCCTCGCAGATTTGCAGAAAAAGCCGCAAACGCTGCGCAATGTTCAAACCTCGGCGGTCGCAAAACTCATTGATGGGCACCCCCGATACGTATTCCATGGCGAAATACAAGCGTCCTTCCGGGGTTGTACCAGCATCCAGGACTTGCGCAATATTCGGGTGATTCATCATCGCCAGCAAGGCACGCTCGGACTGAAAGCGCGCAATGACTTCTTCGCTATCCATGCCTGCTTTGATGACCTTTAACGCAACTTGCCGACGCACCGGCTCGCGCTGCTCGGCCAGATACACCGCGCCCATGCCGCCAACGCCAAGCTCCGCTTGGATCTGATAGCGGCCGATGGTTTTGCCAATCAAGGAAAGAGGCGACTCACTGCCAGAATCGGGGATGTATTTGTGCATCGCCGACGCCGGTTTGACGGTCGGGTCGGATTCCAGCACGGCAGTCGTTTCAAACAACGATTTCGGCGCGTTTTCTGTGGTGTTCTCAGTTGTTTTGGACGAATCAGGATTCGTCTCACGCGCACCGCTCATCTTTGATCTCGCCCTCGCATGACCCATTATGCGGCATTTTCGGAGGCTAAGAATTTTTCACTTAGCCCGCCGTCAAGCTAAATTTCCACCTGAGTGCCCAATTCCACCACCCGATTTGGCGGCAGGCGCAGGAAGTCCATGGCACGCGTGGCGTTTTTCCACATCCAGCTAAACAAATGTTCGCGCCACATGGCCATACCTGGCTTTTTGCTTGGCAATAGCGTTTCGCGGCCTAGGAAGAACGTGGTGTCCATCATTTCAAAATCTAGCCCGTGCGCTTTGCATAAACCCAGGACGTGCGGCACCTCGGTATCTTCAACGAAGCCAAACTTCGCAATGACGCGGTAAAAGCCCTGGCCGAACTCAACCACTTCCACGCGATCCTCATCGGGCACGCGTGCCACATCCTCTACCACTAAACTGAGCATCACTACCCGTTTGTGCAGCACTTTATTGTGTTTTAAGTTGTGCAACAGTGTGTGTGGAATGCCTTCCGGCGTGCGTGTTAGAAAGATCGCGGTGCCATCAACACGCGGCACACCTTCGGTTGCCATCATAAAA
>JANNYA010000213.1:0-11632 GCA_031409855.1 Rhodanobacteraceae bacterium
ACCGGCGCTCATGATCGTTTTGACGCTGGCAAGTTGCTGATTATGCAGCTGGCAATGCGCAGCCAAATTCTGCAAAAGTGCGGGCGAACCAAACAGCGATGCCACGGAAAATTGCCGTATCGCACTGATCAATTTGTACGGGTCCGCCTGCGCTGGCCGGGTCGGATCCATCACCGGAATCACGCTAGTACAGCCGAGCGCCGGGTCGAACAGGGCGAACGGTGGAAACGTCGGTAAGTTGACGGTGCCGGGCAAAATTTGGAAGGCATCACGTAATAGCTCGACTTGGGCAACAAAGTGCCGATGCCGATACTCCACGCCTTTAGGCACGCCGGTCGAGCCCGAGGTAAACAAAATTGCCGCCAGATCATCGGGCTTAGTGGTGATCGTGATGTCTTGCTCAGCGCCCGCGGCTTCAAGCTCACTCAAAGTTACGCCGCCCCAAAACCAACGTCGGCCCACGGTAACCAAAGTGGTAATCGAATCGCGCCCCCAGCCCAAAACAATGCGCGCCGCGTGCGCCAAAGAAACGCCAATGAAGGCAGTCGGTGCGGCATTGGCTAAACATAATTTCAGCGCGCGTTTGTCGATGCCCGGATCTACCAACACCGGCACCGCGCCCAATTTGAACAACGCAAACATCACCAGGAAAAATTCAGGACTAGGGCGCAGCATCACCACCACGCGTGCACCGGCGCTGATACCGCTAAGTTGCAAACCCGCAGCAATCGCGCTGCTGCGGCTTTCCAGTGCGCCAAAACTTAAGTCTTGATAGCGAATTTGCAGGTGTCCGCCGCTACCCTGCACTTTGATCGGAAAGTGCATGGCAATGCGCGCGGGGTTTTCCGCCGCGCGCAGGCTTAGGGCTTCGGCGATGTTGTTCAAGGTTTCGGCTTATTCCAAGCCCACATACTTCGCCGCAAATGCCATCCAATCGGCATTTTCTTCGATTTGCATGCTGGTGGGTTTGCCAGCGCCGTGCCCGCCTCGGGTTTCGATGCGGATCAGCTGTGGGTTATTGCCGCGATAGCTTTCCTGCAATTGCGCGGCAAACTTAAAGCTGTGCGCGGGATAGACGCGATCATCGTGATCGCCGGTCAGCACCATCGTCGGCGGATAGTCCACGCCGGTTTTGATGTTTTGCAGCGGCGAATACTTATAGAGTGCGGCAAATTCAGAAGGTGTTTGTGGGCTGCCGTAATCACTTTCCCAGGCTTTGCCAATGGTAAATTCATTAAAGCGCAGCATATCCAACACGCCCACCGCAGGAATCGCAGCGCCAAATAGTTCCGGCCGCTGCAGCATGGTGGCGGCAACCAAAAGGCCGCCGTTGCTGCGTCCGTTGATCGCGATTTTCTTAGGTGTGGTGTAGCCTTCGGCGATTAAATAGTCCGCCGCTGCGGCAAAATCGTCAAAGACGTTTTGCTTGTTCGTCTTCATGCCGGCCTGATGCCATTTTTCACCGTATTCACCACCGCCGCGCAAATTCGCCACCGCATAAATACCGCCTTTTTCCACCCAAGCCAGGGTGGCGGGGCTAAAGCCAGGCAACATCGGGATGTTGAAACCACCGTAACCATAAAGCAGCGTCGGCGTTTGCCCGTTCAGCTTGAGATCCACCCGGCGGGTAATAAACATCGGCACTTTGGTGCCATCTTTACTTGGGTAAAACACCTGCTCAGTTTGATAGTCGGCCGGATTAAATTTCAGGCTGGGCTTTCTATAGCTGGACACGCTATTGCTTGCCAGGTCGAGCTTAAATATCTCAGACGGATTCGTGTAGCTGGCAAAAGAAAAATAAGTTTCCTTATCTTTTTGCTTGCCGCCAAAGCCGTTCACTGTGCCAACGCCGGGTAGTTTAATCGCGGTGGTTTTGCTGCCATCCAGACTGACGCGCATCACTTCCGATTTCGCATCGCGCAAATAGCTGGCAATAAAACTATCCCCGACCAAGCTAACGATTAGCAAGGTGGCGTCCGATTCTTTGATGATGGTTTGCCAATTTGCTGGCTCAGGCTTAGTTAAATCAATCGCGATCAAACGATATTTCGGCGCGCCGTTTGTGGTGAGAAAATAGAAAGTACTACCGATATTGCCAACGAAGCCGTAAGTGGCGTCCATTTTGTCGATCAACTTCTGCCAGTCTCCGGTGGTACCGCCATCGGCCGCGATACTTTTGACATAGAGCAAATTGCGCTCGTCCGTGCCTTCGCTGATCGAATTGACTAGATATTTGCCATCGTCGGTCACGACAAAACCGGCGGACTGGTCCGGCTCGCTCGGTTGTTCAAACACCAGCGCATCCGTACTTGCGCCCAATTTATGGAAATACACTTTTTGAAATTTATTCGCGGCTTTGAGCGCGTTTTCGCCTTCGGGCTTAGCAAAAGCGCCGTAAAAAAAGCCACTGCTATCCGGGGCCCAGGTGGCGCCGCTAAATTTACTCCACGCAATCACATCGCTTAGATCGGCGCCGGTCGCAATGTCACGCACTTTCCATGTTTGCCAATCCGAGCCGCCTTCCGACACCGCATAAGCCAAATATTTGCCGTTCGGCGAAACATCTAAGGCATTCAGCGCCATGGTGCCATCAGCGGAGAACTTATTTGGGTCTAACAACACGCTCGGCTCTGCCGTTGGGTTTGCCATGGTGTAGAGCACCGATTGGTTTTGCAGCCCATCATTGCGCGTCATAAACCAGCGCCCGCCTTCAGAAAACGGCACGCCAAAGCGTTCGAAATTCCAAAGTTCAGTCATGCGTGCCTTCAGAGCTGCGCGACTGGGCAGGGTATCCAGCACACTTTGCGTCATCTTATTTTGCGCTGCAATCCAAGCCTTGGTCGCGGCTGAATCAATTTCTTCCAAGCCGCGATAGGGATCGGCTACCTTGACGTCGCCATAGGTATCCACTGTATCCATGCGCTGGAAGTTTGGGTACTTGCTGGCGCAAGCCGCAATAAAAAATGCGGTGGCAAGAGTTAAAGGCAGTTTGGTTAAGTTGCGCATTTGATTAAAGCTCCGCTGGTTTTGCTTTGACGTAGGTGACTTTGACTTGGTTGACTTACTTTGATTTGGGCTCGTCGCCCGAAATGAATCTTGGGCCCTTGCCTGCCGTTTTTTCGTATAAACCGCCGCCGGCTTTGCGATATTGCGTGAAGCCGCCTTTTGCGACGTTTTTTTCTTTCAGTAAATGCGCGCTCGACATCGCCATCGCTGAGGCTGAAAGCACCCGCTGAATCGCCACGCCACACGTTGGGCAATGCGTTAAATCCGCTTCGCTCATACGTGCAAATACTTCCAACTCGCCATTACAGGCCGGGGTGCCTGCGCAGGCTTCTAGTGCGACGTATTCATAGATAGGCATGCTTAACTCGCATCATTGCTGCTGAGATCGCATTCGATCGCGGCTTCAGCTAACTCTTCAGGAGACTCAAAAAGCGTACCAAACACCGGTGCTGCGACATCCACCGGCGTGTAGCCGCGTAAACGATTCACCGTCAGGCAAAAAAGCTCTGCCGTGCGCTGCGCGTCATAAAGAGCCGAGTGCGCCTCGGCCTGATTCCACGCCAAGCCGGCCGCGCCCATGGATTTCGCTAGCACCGTCTGGCCGTAGCACAAACCAGCCAGTGTGACGGTATCGAACACGCTAAACGGGTGAAATGGGCTGCGCTTATTGCCAGTGCGCCGAAGCGCGGCGTTGAGAAAGCCTAGGTCAAAATGCGCGTTATGCCCGACCAAAATCGCGCGTTTACAGCCCGTAGCCTTCATCGCGACCCGGATCGGCTTGAAAATATGCTCCAAGGCCTCGCGTTCTTCCAAGGCACCGCGCAGCGGGTTATCGACGTCAATACCGGTAATTTCTAAGCTTTGTGGGTCAATATTCGCGCCTGGAAAGGGCGAAACGTGCGTGCTAACCGCTTGCCCTGGCGTCAGTAAACCTTTTTTATCAAAGCCGACTGGCACTGCCGCGATCTCAAGCACTGCATCGCGCGCCGAGTCAAAGCCGCCTGTTTCAAAATCGATCACAACCGGCAAATAGCCGCGAAAGCGCTCAGCGAAGTTTTTTGTAAAAATAACCGGATGCACGGGCGCTCGTTGAACTAGGAGTTGGTCGTGGAGGATAGCGCCGATGGCGGCAAAGCCAAAGCCAACTTTGCATGCACCTAGTTTCCTAGGCTGGATGCGCTTCAGGCGAGCGGGCGCGTGCGCGCCAATCCCGGTCGAATTTAATGCGGCGACGGCGTACTGAGTTCGTCATTCCCGCGTGCTTTTGGCGGGAATCCAGGGAGTTTGTTTTGGCGTTGCACCATTGCAATTCGCTGTACTTTGCGCAGGTGCAGGCTGGATCCCCGACTAAAACATTCGGGGATGACGATCCATCAGTTTGAATGGCACCCGATCGGTCTAGTCGACGAGGGTCGCTATCCGCGTTGCGTATCAAGTGGTTCTTGATTGGTCACCACTGCTTGCGCCTTCATGTAACTCTCGATCAGCAGTTGGTATTCCGGAAATATCCTCGTGTAGACCTCGGCCCACTCTTGCGCATCATCGCGCTGCCATGTTTTTTGTAGTTCGGAGGCGACGGCGGCCGTGTCCATCGGCACGACACCGGCCTGAACCACACGCGCCAGCGTAATTTCCTGCGCCATTTTGGAGTAAGTGCCGGAGGCATCGAGCACTGCAAATACTTTGTAGCCGTCATACACCGCGCTGATGCTCGGGAATGCCATGCAGACGCTGGTGATCGTGCCGGCGATGATGAGCGTGTTGCGACCCGTCGCTTTGACCGCTGCGACAAAATCTGGGTTATCCCAGGCATTGATCTCGCCTGTGCGAGCGACGTAGCGCGCATGCGGTGCATTCAAATGAATTTCGGGAATTAACGGGCCGTTCGGGCCCTGGGGTATCGAGGCGGTCGTGATCACCGGAATCTTTGCGAGCGTCGCCATTTTAGCCAGGGCGGCAGCATGCGCGCGCAAGGTTGGCACGGGCATGTCGTTCACGGTCTGGAGCAAACCACTTTGATGATCGATCAGCAGCATCACCGCATCGCTGGGGTCGATGACAGGGCGTTGACCGTTGAAGTTTGCGGCATTATTGAGCGTGTTCATGCGTTTTTTCCTTAAATGTTGTGTGACGTCTACTGTAGAACCGGAACGATGGCGTCGATAGTCGGCTAGTTTTATACTCAGTGTTCTATTTAACGAACGATCACGGACGGAGTGCATGCAAGATTTGAATGATCTTTATTACTTCACACTTGTAGCCGAGCACCAAGGCTTCGCCGCCGCTGGCCGCGCTTTAGCAATGCCTAAATCCAAGCTCAGCCGTCGCATCGCGCTGCTGGAAGAACGCCTCGGAGTGCGCCTGATACAACGCTCCACCCGCCACTTTTCCGTGACCGAGATTGGCCAGGACTATTATCGTCACTGCAAAGCGATGCTGGTGGAGGCGCAGGCCGCGCAAGAAACGATCGACGTGACACGATCAGAACCCAGAGGCACGATTCGTGTCAGCTGCCCGGTAACACTTTTGCAAGAGCGCGTAGGCGCAATGTTGGCTGACTTTATGGTGCAATGCCCAGGTATTGCGATCCATCTCGACGCTACCAACCGACGCGTCGATGTCATCGGTGAACGCATTGACGTCGCCATCCGGGCGCGCCCGCCACCGCTGCAAGACAGTGATTTGATATTGCGCGTGCTGGCTGAGCGGAAGTGGTGTTTGGTCAGTAGCCCGAAATTATTCGCTGGACGCGAGCTGCCACGCGTGCCGGCGGATCTGCAGGGTTTGCCAAGCGTGGATTTCGGGCCACCGCATCTCGATCACGTCTGGCAGCTGGTTGGCGCCGATGGCGCGGCTGAGTTGGTTCATCATGAACCTCGCCTCGTTACGGACGATATGCTCGCATTGCGCATGGCCGCTGTCACCGGCGTTGGCATTGCGCATCTGCCGATGATGATGGTGCAAGACGAGTTAAAATCGGGCGCGCTGATAAAGCTTCTTGCCGATTGGACGTCGAAAAGCGGCATCATCCACGCCGTATTCGCATCACGACGCGGGCTGCTTCCGGCGGTGCGAAGATTGATCGATTTTCTGGCACAGCGTTTTGAAGCATTGGAAGAGGACTAAATGCGGCTGCTCAGCCCAGATGGCGTAGCGCGCATGATTGCCGGTGGCGCGCAGTAAATACGCAAATACCGTTTAATATCGGCGGTTCAAATCAAATGGAGTTGCTATGAATTCACACCGCCGCACCAAGATCATTGCCACTTTGGGCCCCGCCACGGATAAGCCGGGCGTATTGCAAAAGCTACTCGAAGCGGGCGTTAACGTGGCGCGCTTGAATTTGTCGCACGGCGTTGCCGAGGATCACCTCCGGCGCGCCGAAGATGTGCGTGAGATGGCGCAGAAATTGCGCATTGAGGTCGCGGTGTTGGCGGATTTGCAAGGCCCGAAAATTCGCATCCGCACTTTCGCGAATGGCCCGGTAACGTTAGAAACCGGGCAAAAATTCGTTCTAGAGTGCCGCAAAGATGCGTTGCCGGGCGATGCGCATCGTGTCGGCGTTAGCTATCTAGAATTATGTTTGGACGTGCATGCGGGCGATACCCTGTTGCTGGACGACGGCTTGGTCGCGATGAAGGTGCTGGAAGTGGCTGGCACCGATGTCATCTGTACCCTGTTGACCGATGGCACTTTGAGTGATCGCAAAGGCATTAACCGGCTCGGCGGCGGCCTGAGCGTAGCGGCGCTGTCGGATAAGGATCGCGCTGATATTGAGTTGACTGCACGCATGGGCGCGGATTTCTTGGCGGTAAGCTTTCCCAAGACTGCGGCCGATATGAACGAAGCGCGAGCCCTGCTGCGCGCAGCAGGGTCAAGTGCGGCGCTGGTGGCCAAGATTGAGCGGGCCGAAGCGATTGAAAATTTGGCGGAAATTATCGACGCCTCTGAAGCGATTTTGGTGGCGCGTGGCGATTTGGGCGTGGAGATTTCGTACGCCGAATTGCCGGGTTTGCAAAAACGCATTATTCGCGAAACCTTGGCGCGCAATAAAGTGGTGATCACCGCGACGCAAATGCTGCAATCGATGGTGGATTCGCCGATTCCCACGCGCGCGGAAGTTTTGGATGTTGCGAATGCGGTGCTGGATGGCTCGGACGCGGTGATGCTCAGCCAGGAAACCGCAGGTGGCAAACACCCAGAAAAGGCAGTGCTGGCAATGCGTGATATTTGTCTAGCCGCTGAGCGCAATAAAATCGATTCAAAGGAATATTCACTGGACGCGCAGCGCATTGACCGCGCTGACCAAGCGATTGCGATGTCGGCGATGCTGCTGGCCAATCGGCTCGGCGTGCGCGCCATTATTGCGCTGACTGAATCGGGTGCTACCGCGCAATGGCTGTCGCGCTATCGTTCGTCGATTCCAATTTACGCCATGTGTAGGCAAGCCGATTCGCGCCGTCGCATGATGCTGTACCGGGATGTCTACCCAGTCGCCTTTGATCCACAGGGCACCGATCCAAATAACGCCGTGCGTTTGGCCGTTGAAGCGCTGTTTGCACAAGGCCGCTTGAATGTGGGCGATCGGGTGGTGATGACGACCGGCGATCACACCGGCAAGTTGGGTGGTACCAACACCTTAAAACTCCTGCGCGTGGGTCCAGGTGGCAGTCCTGAGGGTATGGCGAATTTGTGATTGTTCTTAAGGCGAATCTGGTGAGGCAGCGGCAATCTCTTGCAGCGATTTTACAGCTTGCGCTATTTCTAGGCTGTTTCAGGTACGTGCTGGCTTTGCAGGTTCAATGAGCTAGACTTTCAGCGTAAAATCGCTGCTCAGCTGTGCAAACAGCATTTTTCGGAGAATGTATCCCATGAAAAAAGCCATCATTTGGCTCTCTTACGATCTTGGCGTAAATGGCGATTATCCTGGCCTTTACTCGTGGCTTGATAACGAGAAAGCCAGAGAATGCGGTGACAGTATCGCGTTTATTAAACGTGATGCCTCAGACCCTGAAAACATGGTGGAGGTACTAAAGAAAGATCTAAAAGAAGCCGTAACATTCAAAAAAACTGATCGAATCTATGTTGCATTCGTAGGCGACGATGGAAGCGCAAAGGGTCGATTCATTATTGGCAAGCGTAAAGCAGCGCCGTGGCATGGATATGGAGACGCCACAACAGAAGAAGACCACTAATGCCAAAAAAGGTAGCCGCCGATAGTGGATTTTGGTTCGCACTTTTCAATGAACGTGACAAATATCACCTCGACGCCCAAAGTATTGAGGAAGACTTGTCGGTGCACAGCGTAATCGTGCCGTGGCCCACACTGTATGAAACCATCAACACACGATTCAGCCGAAAAAAACATAACCTTGTTCGCTTAAAGGCACTCATGGACCGGCCAAGTACGGTTATCGTAGACGATGGCCCGTATCGCAACTCGTCGCTCGAGCACGTTTTGAATGTCGCCCATTCGTATGCTCTTTACAGTTTGGTCGATCACGTTATTAGATCTATGCTGGCGGACGCAAAATTGCGAATAGATGCGATGATTACCTTCAATCAAAAAGATTTTTTTGACATTTGTTTGAGCCGAAGAATCGAGATGCTCCCTAAATGTTGATTAGGATTGAGCTTGGCAGCTGCCGTGCCAAGGTCGATTTTTCTTTGGCATCGAAGGTATCGACGTAACGCGGAATGTTGACGTTGATGGGAAGGCGAACTAGAACGGCTAGGTGCCGCGTGGCTTCGCTCGGTGCGTCGCCATCGCGTTCCACGGGTCGTCTGGCCAGGGGTGGCGTGGGTAGCGGCCTTTCATTTCTTTTTTGACTTCGCTGTAGGTGTGGTTCCAAAAGTTTTTTAAATCTTTCGTGACCTGCACCGGCTTGCCGCCGGGGCTTAGCAAATGCAGCGTCACCGGCATCCGGCCCTGCGCAATACGCGGGGTTTCGGCTAGCCCAAAAAGCTCTTGTAATTTCACGCTCAACACCGGGCCGGCCGGGTCATCGTAGCTAATCGCGCGGGTCATGCCGCTGGGCACGGTGAGTGATTTTGGCGCTTGCGTATCTAGCATTTGCTGATCGTTAAAACTCAAAAGTGCACTCAAGGCTTGCCCGAGCACGTCTGGGCTGATATGGCTCAAACGCGATTTGCCTTCCAGAAAAGGACCTAGCCAATCGTCCAGCGTCGCGAGTAACACAGCCTCAGATAGATCCGGGAAAATCGCCTCGGGCGGCAGCCATGCGCGCAGGCTCTGCGCACGTTTTAGCAACTGCTGTTGATTTTCCGTCCACGGCAATGCGCTCAAACCCAGCTCGGCGATGCCCGCACAGAGGGCGGCGGCGGCGTTTTTCGGTGGTACGAATTTATCACTCAAGATCAACTGATCGAAACGCTCCAGCTCGCGCGCTTTCACGGCAGCATCTTTGAGGTCGAATTTTTGCTCCAGCGTTTTCGTGATGCGATCCTGATAGTGCAATTCCAGTAACGCCTCGTCAAACGGTGCGGCGCGACGAATCCGCGCATCACGGCCGGTGCCGTCTAATTCGCTGACCACTAGCCAACGCTCGCCCCGCAGTGGCGAGTCCGCGTTGATTTCGCCGCCACGCCCGTTGCTCAAGCCAAAACGCAGCGGCGCATCCGCGCGTACTTTTGCGACGCGGTCGGGATAGGCGTGCAATAACACATCGCCCAAGGCATGCGCACTGATCGAGCCCGGCATTTCCGTGGCGCGCACGCGCTTGGTCCACTGGCGGCTGGCGTGGTCAATCGCGGCCAGCGCGCGCGCATCCGCACCGTGCGGACGGCGCGCGCGGTACGCCGAAAGTGCATTCCAGCGCGATTGCCAATCTTCGCGAAAGCGTTCGCTGCCCTTAAAAACATCGCGCGCTTCCAACAAGGCGATCAAATCGCAGGCCAGCGATAGCTCTGCGCCTTGGCTGCGCACCAACATATTCGCCAGCCGTGGATGCGTGCCCAATTGCATGCAGCGCCGGCCGGTAGCAGTCAAGTTTGCTTTTGCATCCAGCGCGCCCAGGCTGGTTAGCAACTGGCGCGCCTGTGCCAAAACCGCGGCCGGCGGCGCATCCAGAAATTTCAGCTCGCTACTGCCCCAGGCTGCCAGCTCTAACGCCAAAGGTGCCAAGTCTGCCTTCAAAATTTCGGGCCGGGTGTTCGGCTCCAAACGCCGGGATTCACTCCATAATCTTATGGTGATACCCGGTGCCACGCGCCCAGCCCGCCCAGCGCGTTGCGTTGCTGAGGCTTGGCTGATCCAGACTTCGGTCAAGGTGGAAAAGCCGCTGTTGACATCAAATTTCGGCTCGCGCGCTAGCCCGGAATCGACTACCGCGCGCACGCCCGGCAGGGTCAAGGACGACTCCGCGACATTGGTTGCCAACACCACTTTGCGCAAGCCGCTCGCGGCGGGGCGAATCGCTGCTGCCTGCGCATCCACACTCAATTCGCCGTGCAGCGGGTGCAGCTCAATCGTGCTGTCTAAATCGGATAGTGCACTGGCAGTGCGTTCAATTTCGCGCCGCCCGGGCAAAAATACCAGCACATCACCGTCGGTGGCCGCCAGCGCCGAGCGCACACCGCGCGCTACGGTCAACTCCAAATTTTCCTCACGCGGGGGCGGCAAATAACGCAGCTCAACGGGATAGGATTTGCCCGCGCTAGTGACGCGTTCGGCGTCTAAAAATTCACTCAGGCGCGCGCCATCCAAGGTCGCGGACATCACTAAAATCCTCAGCTCCGGGCGCAACACGGCTTGCGCGTCCAAACACAGCGCCAGCGCCAAGTCGGAATGCAGATGCCGTTCGTGGAACTCATCAAAAATGACGCATCCTACTGAATCCAAACTCGGGTCGGACTGCAACAAACGCGTCAAAATGCCTTCGGTGATGACTTCAATTCGGGTTTTGCTGGAAACCTGATTTTCAAATCGAATTCGATAGCCGACGGTTCCGGCAACGGGCTCGTCCAGCTTCGCGGCCATAAACATCGCCGCCGCGCGCGCGGCGATGCGGCGCGGTTCCAGCACTACTATTTTTTTGCCCGCTAACCAGGGCTGATCCAACAGCGCAATCGGTACGACAGTCGTTTTGCCAGCACCAGGCGGCGCTTCCAAGACCACACGTTCGGATCGCGCGAGTGCCGCCAATAGCTCGGGCAAGGCTGCAAGAATTGGCAGCGCGGGCGCAAGCGGCAACGAATTAGCCAACTTCAACCATCTCGAAATCGGCTTTGCCGACACCGCAGTCCGGGCAAACCCAGGATTCTGGAACATCGGCCCAGCGGGTACCGGCTTTGATCCCATCTTCCGGCCAGCCCGCCGCTTCGTCATAAATCAGACTGCACACCACGCACATATAAGTGCGAAAGGCTTCGGTCGCCATAAATTTTTTGCTCAGTACTTTAAAGGATTCGGCATTTTGGCAGGCTGCGCGCTAGAAATGCGTGATGCCACCGCAGGTGGACTGCAAAAGTTCAGGCTCTTCAGAAAGCAAATGCCCATCAGTGGCCGGTATGCATGACAGATGCTGTGCGCCGGGCATTAGTAAGCCCACGCACAGCAGGCCCTACAACAACGGCGCCAATAACCGCAAAGGCGCGCTCAATGTTT
>JANNYA010000214.1:0-2219 GCA_031409855.1 Rhodanobacteraceae bacterium
TACTTGCTTGTGGTCACTGCGCGTTTGCACTCGATGCCAAGCCGCACGCAGAAGTACGCATCCGCCACATCTTGATCGCGCCACAACCAATTTTTGATGAAAGCAAACCCGGCGAGCGCAAAAGAATTTTTCGTTGGGTGAATGGCCTGCATGTTGACACGCGTGAAATCACGATTCGGGCGCAACTTTTGTTTGCTGAAGGCGATATCTATTCAGAGCGCGTCCTGCGCGAAACCGAGCGTAATTTACGGCGGTTGCGATTTTTGCGTGAGCCACAAATACGCGTAATAAACCGCGTTGATGGATTTGTTGACTTGGAAGTTCGCAGCACCGACGTTTGGACGTTAAGCCCAACGCTGAAATTCGGCCGAAGTGGCGGCGTTAATCGCACGAGCATTGGCGTTGAGGACTTAAATTTCTTGGGCTTAGGCAAGCTACTCAAAGTGGAATTTCGCCAAACACGTGATCGCGACAGTAAGGTGTTGGCATACAGCGACCCCAATTTGGCTTTTGGCCGCTGGACACTAGATGCCGCGTTTAGCCTTAATAGCGACGGCCACAACGCCCATTTTGCGATTGACAAGCCCTTTTATTCATTGCAAACCGGGAACAGCTTTGGGCTGCAAATCAACGATGATGATGGCCTATTGCGTCGCTACGCGTTGGGTGAGGAACTAGGTGCATATCAAAGCAAATCACGCGATGCGCAGCTGTACTTCGGACGCTCCAATGGGCTAATTGATGGATGGGTGACACGCAGAAGCTTTGGTTTAAGCTTTGAAGAAGCAAGTTTTAAAAACGACTTAAGCAGCCCGTTAACGCCGTCGCCAAGCTTAGGTGCATTGCCCGAAGACCGTCGCTTTGCTTTTGCATTTATGCAATGGGAGTGGCTGCAGGAGGATTTTGCAACCACAGTCAACAAAGACCAAATTGGCCGGACTGAAGACGAGGCTTTTGGGCAGCGCTATTTGGTTCGAGCTGGCTTAGGAAGTGCAGACACGCGCGACGCGGGCGCTGGCAGTGCGGGATTTTACCTGCTGCGGGCCTCGGACGGCTTTCGCATTGCACCATCACAGTCGCTGTTCTACGAGCTTTCGCTAGGCGCGCGACGTGATCGTTCTGGCACTGCAAACCAATTGTTGAACGTCGGCGCACGCTACTTTTATCGGCAGAGTGATCGCAGTACCAGTTACCTATCGCTGAGCAGTAACTACGGTCGGCGGCTAGATTTAGACAAAGAGCTGATTTTAGGAGGCGAACAAGGGCTGCGCGCCTACCCACTCGCGTTTCAAACGGGTGATAAGAGTGCGGTGTTAACGCTTGAGCAGCGCTACTTCACTGACTATCAACTGCTGCGCCTGTTTAGCGTTGGGGCAGCTGCATTCGCTGATGTAGGTCGTGTCTGGGGCAGCAATGCAGCTGGAGCGCCGATGCTGGGCACCCTGAAAGACATCGGTATTGGACTTCGCTTAGGAAGCTTGCGCTCAGCGCGCGCCAACATGCTGCATATCGACATTGCGTGGCCCTTAGATGACCCGCGTGGATCCAGCCCGCAATTCAGTATCGAAACCCGAACGCGCTTCTAGCGGCGCGTCTTTCTAAATTCAAAGCATGCAAATAAGGACAACCTATGGGCCGACTTGAAGGGCGGAAATAATGCTTGCGTCAACCACCAATTCGCCGCCGTGGCTGCGTTGGCTGTTATTGCCTTTAGCGATAGTGCCGCTGTTAATTTGGCTTGAAAGCAGTTTCGATATAGGGACAAGTGCGCTTTTTTTTGACGCAGCTAGTGCGTCTTTTCCCTGGCGCGACCATTGGTTTACTAAGGGATTGATCCATCAATTTGGGCGTTTGCCAGCTGCTTTCATATTCCTCGGGTTTTTGCTGGCTTGCTTGCTGCAGTGGCGGAAACGAAACATCATCCAGTTCGCACGAATGCGCTTGGTGTGTATCACCATGCTGGTTTGCGTGGTTGTTGTGAACCTAAGGGAACCTCTAAAAACCCCTACCAAATCCTAACCTGAACTGATATGATTAGCTACCTAATAATAATGGTGCAAGATGGACGATTTGTTTGCCCAAAATCAGCGCAGCAGCAAGCTTACCAAGCTTGGAGATGCCCTGGTTGAGCTGGACTGCCTGGTCGATTTTGCCGCGCTTGCCGCGCTCGTGGATGCGAAAGCGCCGCGCACCGATCCAAAGCTTGGCGGCCGCCCGCC